>NZ_CAMVDO010000026.1 GCF_947166265.1 uncultured Fibrobacter sp.
GGGGGCGGTCATGCGGGTATTGAAGCCACGCATGCGGCCTGGAAACTCGGTGTAAAAACGGCCATGCTCACGATGGATATCAATGCCATCGGTCGTATGAGCTGTAACCCGGCCGTAGGCGGGGTGGCCAAAGGTCAGATTGTCCGCGATATTGATGCGCTCGGTGGCCTGATGGGGCTACTCACCGACAAGGCGGGCATCCAGTTCCGCATGCTCAATATGAGCAAGGGGCCGGCCGTGTGGGGCCCGCGTGCCCAGTGCGACATGAAATACTACAGCGAAGTGGCTCGCGAAGTCATTACGAACTTGCCTGGGCTTACGGTTATTCAGGGCGAACTGGCCTCGTTTGAACGTATGGTGGACGGCCGTCTGGAACTGTCGCTCCTGAATGGAGAACGCTACGTGACGCGCTCGCTGGTGATTACCAGTGGAACTTTCCTTGCCTCCAAGATGTTTACCGGGCTTGAAACGAGCATCGGTGGGCGAGTGGGCGAACCTAGTGCGGATAAACTCTCGGAATGCCTTGCCCGTGAAGGTATTGCGCTTCGTCGCCTGAAAACAGGAACACCGAGTCGCCTGGATCCGGATTCCATTGATTTTGATGAATGCGATGTGCAACGCGGTGACGATGCTCCGTGGCCTATGAGCGACCGCCATTTGGCGGAAACCGTTCCTGGTCGCGATGCGAATTATTTCTGGGGAGACCCGGCAAATAAGTTTATCCGTAATGACTGTGTCTGTTGGATCACACGCACGAATCTGAAAACGCACGACATTCTGCGTAGTGGCTTTAAGGATAGCCCGATGTTTAGCGGACGCATTCATGGCAAGGGACCGCGCTACTGCCCGAGTATCGAAGATAAGATTAACCGCTTTGGCGACCGCGACGGCCACCAGTTGTTCCTTGAACCGGAACAGGCGGATATCGGTCGCGTGTACATTAACGGCTTTAGTTCGAGCTTGCCGGCTGACATTCAGCTTGCGGCCATTCACACGATTCCGGGGCTTACCCGTGCCCGCGTTTTGCAGATTGGCTATGCGGTGGAGTACGATTCTGTCGACGCCACGCAGTTGTTTCCGACTTTTGAATGCAAGAAGGTTCCTGGACTCTATTTTGCAGGCCAGGTCTGCGGTACGAGCGGTTACGAAGAAGCCGCCGGTCAGGGCCTTTTGGCAGGAATCAACGCGGCCCTCAAGGTCAAGGGCGAAGAACCTTTGATTCTTGGACGTTCGGATAGCTATCTGGGCGTGATGGCCGATGACTTGGTGAATATTCTGCTCGACGAACCTTACCGCATGTTCACGAGCCGCGCCGAGTATAGGCTGTTCCTCCGTAGCGACAACGCAGAGACTCGCCTCAAGGATCGCGCCCATAAGATTGGTATGATTTCGGACAGCGACTACTCCGATTGGATGCGCCGTCAGGAATTGATGGCGACTGCCCGCACCCGCATGACCGAAGAATCGGCAACGCCCGACCAGGCTAACCCGATTCTCGAAGCCGGTGGCCAGGCTCTTTCGACTGAGCGTACCCGCTGGATCAATGTGCTGCGCCGTCCGGGAATCGACCCTGAGCAATTGTTCCGGACCGCGCTGCCCGACTTGAATCTGACTCGCCGCGACCAGTGGTTCATGTATGCCGAAGAAATCTATGCAGGATTCTTCGACCGTCAGGCCCGCGAAATCGACGACCAGAAGAAGATGGAATCCGTGCGCCTGCCGGAAAACTTCGACTACATGCAGGTGACTGCCGTGAGTATCGAAAGCCGCCAACGTCTAAATGCCCACAAACCGCTGACGCTCGGTCAGGCGAGCCGTATTCCCGGCGTACGCCCCGCCGACATTACCGTGCTTGCTCATTGGCTTGAAAATAGGCGTTTTTAGCTTAAAAAACATAATTTTTAATTGCAAAACCTAGGAATGGCCAGAAATTTTACTATTTTTGCGCCGTCAAATTAACAATATTTCCAAGAGGTCTATTATGTCAGAAGAAACTGAAGTCAAATCCACAGAAGAAGTTAAGCCTCAGGAAACAAAATCCCAAGAAAAGAAGGCCCCGGCCAAGAAGAAGCGCCCCCTGAACGCCAAGCGTAAGGGTCCTGCCGCTCCCAAGAAACCGGCTGTCTTTAGCGATTCCCTGGAAGAACGTTTCCCTGCCCTCGCCGCCAAGCTCAAGAAGAAAATTGAAGACGACATTAAGCAGAAAATCAAGGATGCCCAGAACGACCCCAAGGTCAAGAAGGCCTCTGAAAAGTTCGCTGGCAAGTAATCGCGGATTTCTTCGACAGATTATGGTACCGCAGGTCTCTGAACCCGCGGTATTTTTTTATCCTGTCATGACGGCATTACTTTTTTATTGAAATAAAATACCTTTTATAGACAGATTTGTATTTTGTATTTACATTTGTTAAAAATTTTACAAGGAGAAATCTAATGCGTAAATTGCTCACTATCCTCGCTCTCGGTTGCTCGCTCTGCATGGTTGCTTGCAGTAGCGGTGGTAAGTCTGTAACCCGTATCGACGAAAAGTCTACGACGGACCTTTCGGGTAAGTGGAACGACACGGACTCTCGTCTGGTGGCCGATGAAATGATCACGAGCTGCTTGTCTAGCGCCCGTATCGAAAAGATGATTGGCGAAATGGGCAAGACTCCGACAGTCGTGATCGGCAAGGTGCGCAATAAGAGCCACGAACATATTAGCGTTGAAACCTTTGTCAAGGATATGGAACGCGCCCTGTTGAATTCGGGGGCTGTAGACTTTGTTGCTAACTCTTCTGAACGCGCCGAACTGCGCGAAGAAGTGATGGATCAGCGTGGCAATGCTACCGAAGAAACTGCCAAGGCCCTGGGTATGGAATCGGGCGCCGACTGGATGCTGACCGGTACCATCAACACCATCGTGGACCAGGAAGGCGGCCAGTCCGTTATCTTCTATCAGGTGGACCTCGAACTCACCGACCTGCAGAGCCACAAGAAGCTCTGGATGGGCGACAAGAAGATCAAGAAGTTCATCTCTAAGGATTCCGTGAAGCTCTAATCTTTTCTGTCTTCACGCGTAACCATTAAATAACCTCGGGCAACCGGGGTTATTTTTCTATCTTTGGGATATTCCCACGAAACGATTTAGACTATGATCAGTATTACCAAGCTTTTGATGGACACGCCGAATTACGGCGATCAGCTGCGTTACGAACCTAAGGCCCATGAATGCAAGAACGGTGTTGCGCCGGGTCGTGGCCCTGTGGTGGTGTGGAACTGCACCAAGACTTGTAATCTTAGCTGTGTGCACTGCTACGCCCGTTCCGAGGCAATCAAGTACCAAAACGAACTGACGCATGAAGAAGGTATTGCGCTGATCGACCAGCTTGCCGATTTCAAGGTTCCGGTGATTCTGTTCAGCGGTGGAGAACCGTTGCTTCGTCCGGATTTCTTTGAACTCGCAAACTATGCCGCAAGCAAGGGCATTCGTCCGACCATCAGTACGAACGGAACCTGCATAACGCTCGATGTCGCCCAGAAACTCAAGGACATGGGGGTGGGTTACGTGGGCATTAGCCTGGACGGCTGCGAGGCGACACATGACAAGTTCCGCGGCAAGGAAGGCGCCTATAGGCTTGCACTTCGTGGTATCCGCAATTGTGTGGCTACAGGCCAGAAGGTGGGGCTCCGCTTTACAATTACGCGCTACAACGTGCAGGACCTGAATGCGATATTTGACTTGCTTGAAGCCGAAAACATCGACCGCGTGTGCTTCTACCACCTGGTTTACAGTGGCCGTGGCTCGGCCATGGTTGCAAACGACCTGAATCATGAAGAAAGTCGCAAGGCAATGGACTTGATTATCGACCGTACGCTCGATTTTAAGAAGCGCGGAATCGACAAGGAAATTTTGACGGTGGATAACCACGCCGATGCCGTCTATCTGTACCGCCGTATGCAACGTGAAGACCCGGCCCGTGCGGAAAAGGTGCTGGAACTTATCCAGCGTAATGGCGGTAACCGCAGCGGTATGGCCTTTGGCAACATCGACAGCATCGGTAACGTTCACCCTGACCAGTTCACGCAGTACATTACGCTCGGGAATGTTCGCGAACGTAGCTTCGGTGAAATCTGGAGCGACGAAAGCAATCCGATTATGGCGGGCCTCAAGAATAGGAAACCCATCCTGAAGGGGCGTTGTCCCAAGTGCGCCTACCTGAACCTGTGCAACGGCAATTTCCGTACTCGCGCCGAAGCGGTGACCGGAGATTTCTGGGAACAGGATCCGGCCTGCTACCTGACCGACGAAGAAGTCGGCTTGTAGCACGTCATTGCGCAGAGCGTGGCGAGCTTGCCGATTTTATTAAGGTCCCTGAGCCTGCCCGAAGGGCCGCAAGGTTCGTTGTCGAAGGATTTAAAGAAGAACATGACAGAACTTGAATATCATCTTCTCGCCATTATCCAAGACGCCTTCCCATTAGAAGAACGTCCGTATCAGGTGTTGGCCGAGCAGCTTGGCTCCGACGAACAGATTGTTTTTGCCGCTGTCGAAAATTTGCGGCAGTCTGGCGTTATCCGTCGCATTGGGGGAGTGTACGATTCCAAGGCGCTAGGCTTTATTTCTCGCCTTTGTGCGGGCAAGGTGCCGACGGTTCTGACCGGTGCTGCCGACGATTCTGCCTTAGAGGTGTTCGCTGCCACCGTTAATGAGATTCCTGCGATTACGCACAATTATGTGCGCAGTCATGAGTACAACGTTTGGTTCACGGTTATTGCCCAATCCGAAGATGAAATTCAGAAGCTTGTCGAAGACGTTTGCTCTAAAACGAAATTGAACGACGTTCATATACTCTCTGCAACCAAGAAGTTCAAGATCAACACGGTGATGGGTGCTGGTTTAGGCGAGAGACGTGGTTTGGCTTGCTCACCAACCAAGACTGAAGACGAAAAAGGTGTCATCCTGAGTGGAGCGCAAAGCGCGAAATCGAAGGATCTCGAGAAGAAGTCATTAACTGACTGCGACCGCATCCGGATCCACATTGCCTGCGCCGACATTCCGCATACTTTAACTCCGTTCAAGGATTGGGGCGTCTCGTGTGATGAACTCCGTGAGGACTTATCTCTGAAACGTATGCGCCGCTTCGGAGCGATTCTTCGCCATCAAGAAGCGGGCTTCGCCTACAACGCTATGGTTTGTTTTAAACTAGACGGGATGGATCATCAACCATGTAAGGTCCCTGCCTGCACTGTGGTTCGACAAGCTCACCAACCGTGTAAGGTCCCTGCCTGCACTGAGCCTGGTCGAAGTGATCCTGCCGAAGGGCCACAACAAGGCGGAGCAATTTTGGCGCAAAAGCCCTATATTTCGCATAGCTACAATCGCCCTGCGTTTGAAGGTTTCCCGTACACGCTTTATGCCATGATGCATGCCCAGTCTGCCGAAGAACTGGACCGCAATATTAAAGAGGCCGCCGAATCGATCGGCAACCCTGATTACGTTGTTTTGCATTCGGTGCGTGAACTCAAGAAAACGAGTTTTCGCTTTTTCGCTTAGAAGGCTGTTATTTTACCCGCATTTCGATTCCTACGCGGTGTCCGGTTTCAAAGCCGAATAGCGTACCTTCGTGCATTTCGTAATTCAGTCCGAACCCGATGGGTAGACTAAAAATGTTGAAGTAGCGCATGGCGTCGAATCTGATTTTCATTCCGCGGTACTTGTCCTTCATTCCGCGATAAGGCTTGTCCAGGTTCCTGTTTTCGGACTCTTCGATTCGTGCCTGGTACAGAAACGTTTCGCTCAGCATCCAGCCTGTGTTAAGCGAGTTGTTCCAGCCTGGTTTCCATACAAGCGATGCCTTGAATCCAAACTCATCACCGGGCTTGTAGTTCTTGTTTTCGAGGAATGTGTTGTAGCGAATCGCTGTGCCGACTGTTAAATTCTTAGAAACTCGTAGCAGCGTGAACGGTTCCACATTCAGACGGTGGAAACGGTTCTTTTGCGAACCTTCGCCGGGCGGAAATCTCCAGCCGATATTCAACCCCAGGTAGGGGAGTATCAGGCCTTTGGCGCCAAAATAAGTTTCGTTGAATCCGTTTACGTGCAAATTGCAGTAATTGTGAAGGTACCCCTCGGTCGAATATTCGTAGCTGTAGCTCAAGAAACGGAATGCTCCGTCTAAGTAAAGGCTTAGGCGCGGGTGTACCGCATACTCCGCCGAAAGCTCCAGGTCGCCGCTGTAAACGTCTTCGTCTAATTCGACGGTCCCCTGAATGCCTAATGAGGTTGCCGGAGCTGCAATCGGGTGCAGACGCTCCGTAGCAAGGCATGCCACGCAGACAAGAAGCAAAATACATCCGATTCTATTCACCATATAGATAAATATATGAAATGTACTTTGCTTTTTCGAATTGCTTTTTCTAAAAAATACAGGCTAATTTGAATAAAAACATTCGTTGACCTGTACAAATGAATTTTTGGGTCTTGTTTTGTCAAGAAAACACCTATATTTTATACAGATGAACGTGTCCTGTCGATATCCGTGGCTTGTGCTTGTGGCGGCTTTGCTTTGTTGCCTGTCTGCGTGTTATTGGGCCGAGACCGAAGAAAATCCCGAATATCTGCCTATGGACGATTCCTTGTACCCGTATGCAGGTGTTCCGCGTCTTGTCATTGAAACCGAAAATTTTGCGGGTATCCGTGACCGCGAAACAGAAATCCCGTCGCGAATGCAGATTTACGGTGAAAATTCACCTGAAAGCGAAGTCTTTACACTGACGGTGCGCGGACGTGGTAATTCCAGCTTCATGATGCCTAAATACGGCATGAAACTGGAACTTGAAGATAAAGTAAACTTGCTGGGAATGCCCAAGAGCCGCGATTGGGCTCTCATTGCGAATTTTGGTGATAAGACCCATTTGCGCAACTACATGATGACTCGCCTTTCGGAATGGCTGGGGGCTCGTTGGACTCCCAGGATGCGTTTTGTCGAAGTCTATCTGAACCGAAACTACATGGGACTTTATCTGCTATCGGAATCGGTCAAGGTAGCAAAGGAACGTGTGAATATTGATAAAAACGACACGACATTTCTTGTTGAAAAGGAAGATTCGAAAAAATTCGATCCGCCGTATGTGCTCACGGATAATGACTATTACTATCACATAAAGTCGCCGAAGGATCCTTCGCCGGAAACGGAAAAATTGCTTCTGGATTTCTTGAATGATTTTGAACATTTTATAATGCACCAGTATTTCCGTAATCGCGAAGAAATCCTGAAATGGATTGACTTGAAGGACTACCTGCTTTTTTATTGGGTTCAGGAATATTCTAAAAATGAAGATGGTAACTATGCCCGCAGCGTTTTCTTTACGTGGAAAAAAGGGGAGCCTGTTCATTTTGGGCCTCTCTGGGATTTTGACTTGGCTTTTGGAAATGCATCACGTGAGCAAAATCAGAATCCCGAAGACTGGTTTATTCGTCGGTATCGCCTGAACTACTATATCATGGAAAATTCGCTGGTCGATAGTGCAGCTACTGTTTACTGGAATGAACATCGCGAGGTATTCAAGTCCTTGATCGATAGCATTCCTGTTTATCGCGCGATGATTGAGGATGCCGTTAAAAATGAATATCGCCGCTGGCCCGTTCTGAACAATACCGAGAACTGGGCGCTCAAGGACCCCTACGACAGTTACGACGAAGCAATTGAAGCGATGACGACTTGGATGAAAAAACGCTTTGAATGGATCGACAAAAAGTTGAAGTAAGAAGTTTTTTCTACTTTTGAGCCATGCGCAAAATTTATATGGCCGGCATGAGCCACAAGGTGGCAGAAATTGCAATTCGCGAAAAGTTCTACATTCCGATGGATGTGAAAACGGAAGCTTTGTCGCATTCCCCTTTTGATGAACTTCTCATTTTGGCGACTTGTAACCGCACCGAAGTCTACGTGGCGTCTGACCGCGAAATTTCCGAGGAGGATTTGGTTCGCTACGTTTGCGGACTTGCTCGGCAAAGCTACGACGATTTTGCCAGTTTCTTTTACTTCAAGTCGCACGATGACGTGGCGCATCATGTCATGAATGTTTGTGCGGGGCTTGATTCCGTGGCGATGGGTGAAGATCAAATTTTGCACCAGATTGGCCGCGCCTATGAAACTGCCCACCAGTTGCATGCGACAGGGAATACCCTGAACAAGCTTTTCCAGAGTGCAATTCATACGACCAAACGTATCAAGACAGAAACGAATCTGAGTAAGCTCAGCTGTAATATTCCATTTTTGGCGATGAAACAGGTGCAGCGGACTTTTGATGATCTCGAAAATCGAACGGTCTACATTGTGGGACTCGGAGAAATGGGTTCTCTGATGCTCAAGTACGTGCAAGAAAATACGACAAGGATTTTTGCGAGCAGCAGAACTTTTTCTAACGCCGAAAAGTATGCAGATGTGTTGACTCCGGTTCGCTTTGAAGACCGCTATAGCGTCATTGGAAAATGTGACGTGGTCATTCTTTGCAGCGCCTGTTCAGACCCGATTATCACCAAGGAAGAATTTGCAAACGCAACGCAAACTCTCGCTGCAAATTCGCCAACATTATTAAGGTCTCCGCGTTTGGTGATCGATCTCGGCAGTCCTCGCAACGCCGAAGCGAGCATCGGCGAAATTCCCGGTGTCGAGTATGTTTGTGTCGATGACCTCGAAAAAATCGTATCGGAAAATCGTCGCTTGCGTATGATAGAACTTGAGGCCGCCCAGAAGATTTTGAAGGAGGGCCTTGACGAATTTTTGCAATGGTCGCGCATGGACGAGGTCTCGAAGCAGATCAGTGTGCATGCCGAAAGAATGTTGAAGTCCGCAAATGAAGAATCCGAAAAGCTGTTGCGTTCGATGCCGGAACTTTCGGATGAGGACCGTCACCGTGTGCAGATGATGTATGAACGTTTTGCCAAGAAAATGGCGAACGATTTCTTGTATAAGGTAAAGGCGACTAATAGTTCCGAAGATGTGCAGGTGTTTTTAAAGTGCTTGGGGGCGTGCAATGAGTAACGCTGTGCTTAAGATTGCGACTCGTAAAAGTGCGCTTGCCATTGCGCAGACAACGCTGGTGGCCGACACGATTGTGTCTGCGAATCCGGACCTCGCCTATGAACTGGTTTCGATGACAACCGAGGGCGACCGAAGACTCGACAAGTCCTTGGCGAGCTTCGGTGGCAAGGGCGTTTTCATCAAGGAACTCGAAGTTGCTCTTTTAGAAGGTCGCGCAGATATTGCGGTGCATAGCCTTAAGGATATGCCGGCGGAGGTGCTGCCAGAATTCAAGCTTGCCGCTGTGTTGCGTCGCGAAGATCCCAGAGATGCCTTTATCGCTCGTGGGGGAGTCAACGGAGTCAAATTCATGGATTTGCCCGCGGGAGCCCGCATTGGCACCGGGAGCATTCGTCGGGTGGTGCAACTCAAGGCCCTTCGCCCGGATTTGGAATATGTACCTATCCGAGGCAACATCCAGACGCGCCTTTCAAAGCTTGCGGAGCTTGACGGAGTGGTTCTTGCCGCCGCAGGACTCAAGCGTATGGGCCTTGCCGACCAGGTGACGGAATATTTCAGTACCGATCAGGTTCTCCCCGCTTCGGGTCAGGGCATCCTCGCAATAGAGACCTTGTCGGCGAGTCATCCTGAGCATGGTTCGACAAGCTTATGCTTTGCAAACTCGCAAACCATATTAAGGTCCCTGAGCTTGCCGAAGGGAACGAAGTGCGAAGTCGAAGGATCTAGTCCGAAACAATCTCTAGAAGCTCTCCTAGCCCGTGTGAACGATGCCGAAACTTATTGCATTGCCGTCGCCGAAATGGCTTACCTTAAGGCATTAAACGCTGGTTGCCAATTCCCGGTTGCAAGTTTCGCCGAATTTAGCGATGTAGGCATCCTCGCGCTCCGAGGCATTTATTGGGATGAATCGAGCAAACGCCTGCTCCGTGCCCAAGTTTTTCTGCCCCTAGATACCAACGCCTCCGATGCTGTTTCGCTGGCCCGTGCCGCAGGCTTTGCCCTTGCGGAAAAAATAAAAGAACAACTGTAAAACATTCAGGAAAACGGCCTTTCTGGACCCTATCGGTCATCCTACGGATTCCCTCCAGGGTGACTGTAAATGATAGAATAAGGCGAGCTTCGCGATAGACCGCTTGCGTCTATAAAAAAAGAACCCGGTTTAAAAACCGGGTTCTTTGGTTAACGAGTTTTTATTTTACTTGGTCTTGCAAGGCGTGTAGTCAATGGGCTTTGGCTTGGCCTTACATTTCTTATATGCCGCCACTTCTTCAGGATCTTCGCTTTCCTTATTATAAAGCTCATCACAATCTTCTTCTTCAGAATCTCCAATGTATAGGTATTCGAAGGAGTTGTAGAGCGGACCAACCGGTTTAGACCATTCAGTGGTATCGATTGCTTCGGCATCTTCCCAAATGATTCTTACCTGAGCATAGGATTTACAAAGATCATATGGAATGATGATTTCTGTGGTGGAGTAACCTTGCGATATTCCGCTTACGTCCTTGTCTGTGACTGTTACATTGTGCCACATGTCATCTGTTTCGCCATCCCAGCGGAACTGGTATTCGAGTCGTACGGTGTTCTTATAGACAATGGCGTGGTTGGGGAAGCTGTCATTGACGACTGCCTGGAATTCGAAAATATCTTTTTCTTTGCAATTTTCCGGCTCCGCTTCAATTTCTTCGGCTGAGCACTCTTTAGGCCACTTTGTGAATTGGTTCGCAACTACCTTGTTGTTTGCGTAGTCGTAGTAGTTGAATGCGTAGAAGTTCTGATATATTCTTGCCTTGGCTTCAGGAGCCTTGAACGGAACATCGGCGCTGTATGCTATCAAACGGGTGATTTGTACATCGCTGCTGAATTCTGTACGATGGTCGCCACGCTTTGCGGCAACACGGTAGTACTGGTTCAGGTTCTTGATACCTTCAAGGTTGTAGTATCGGACGTTAACGTCTGTGGAGTCTAAATCAATCCATTCTCTCTTAGAGCCAGTGACATCGAGTTGCTGGATGACGAAGCCTTCCTCAACGCATTTGGTATTTCTGGTGTAATTCCAGATGAGTCTCCATGCACTCGGAGCGACGCGTTCTGCCTTGAAGCCGGTGGGCGTTGCAAATTCACCGACGCATCCCTTCTTCGGCGGATTATCCCATGCTGCAGGAACCTGAATGCTTGCGCTAAATCCAGATTCGCCCTTTTCATCCTTAGCGGCAACGCGGTAAGAAATTGCTTTTTCTCCGGCTTTGACAACAATGAACTGGACACTCTTGCTTGTCGTTAAGTTATGTGTGCGAGTCCATTCAGGAGTAGAGGCGCTTTCGTCCAATTCTTCGAGGATGAATCCGTCTTCCGGACGATCTGTCACTTCGTTGTAATTCCAGGAGATCTTGTAGTTGTTCATGCCCAAATCTTCGATAGCGAGGTTACTCGGAACGTTCAGGTCTGTCTTTACGGCTTCGGCAACGCTCGGGATGGACATTGCGGAAGAATACTTAGACTTCGTTCCATTTGCATCTTTAGCTACCACGCGGACAAGCATTCCGCCTAGTTCGTTTTCGTGACCGTCAATGATTACAAGATGGACGCCCTTCTGAATTTCGTATCTCGATTCGGTACGGTCTTTCCAAATGGGACTCGTGGCGAGCGGATCGAGGGTCTGCAGGATGAATCCGTCTTCGGGATGAGCAGCGATGTCGTCGTAGCTCCAGGAGAGCTGGTACATATCGTCACCGAGTGTGTCGAGCTGGAGGCCGTAGGGAACGGGGAGTTCCGGCAGTGTGTACGTGACATATTTCGGAATCTGAATTTCGGTGGAGTAATCAGAATAGTCTTCGCCGTCAGTTGCTGCAACGCGGACAAACTGTCCGCCGTATGTTTTAACATCGGTCGCGGAGATTTCAAAGAAGTGTACCCCTGCATTAATGGGCTTGGCGTTGGGGAAGGAATCCCACTGTTTAGTGCCTTTGAGATTGAGCAGCTCGATTACGAATCCATCTTCGGGTCTAGTGGTTCTTGTGTAGCTCCAGGAGAGTCTGTACTCATTTTCCCCGATGGAATCGAGCTTGAGGCTGGTCGGCACGGCGAGCGTTCCGCTAGGCTTGGTGTAGTCGATAGCCTTCGGAATCTGAACATCGTTACTGAATTCAGAAGTGTCCGTACCGTCGATGGCTGCAACGCGGAAGAACTTTGTTCCATCATCTTCAGCATTGATGGGGTAAACGTGAACTCCTGTTGCCAGTTTCTTGTAGTATTTCCAATCGGGGCTTGCGGCGTTAATGTCCAGAACCTGGAGTACGAAACCCTTTTCTGCGTGATCCTTATTGTTGGTGTAGTTCCAAGAAAGCGTATACTTATTGCTGTCGAGGGAGTTCAGTGTCAAGTTGGTCGGTGCGGCGAGTGCGGGCTTGGATGCCGGAGCGTCATAATCGATATATTCCGGAACGTAGACTTCGCTAGAGTATTCGGAAGTATCCTTTGAATCCTTTGCCGCTACACGGAGGTATTGGTCGCTGAATTTTTTTGTGGTGTTGTCGATGTCGATGTACTTGACGCCCTTGGCGGTGCTGAGGGTATCTGCCCACTTGGGGCTAGATTTAGAAACGTTGAGTTTCTGGATAACGAAGCCGTTTGCCGGACGATCACTGTTGTTGGTGTATTTCCAGGACAGGCGCCACTTGTTCTTGCCAATGGAATCGAGCTTGAGGTCCGTGGGAACGGCCAGGATGTTACCGTCCTTGTCCGTACCTTCGGTAATCTTGGTGTAAGTGGGGAGGCGGAGTCCGTCGGAGTAGTCCGAGAGAGAGTCGTCGGCATCTATTGCGGCGACGCGAATCATTCTTGTGGTGGAATCTTTTTCGGTGTTTGTCATCACAAAGGAATGAACGCCTGTTTTGAGAGACTTGAATTTTGTCCATTCCAAAGTTTCTGTTTCGGGATAGAGAACTTCTACCTTGAAGCCCTTCTTTTCGGGACGGGCATCGTTATTGGTGTAGCTCCAGGAAACCAGCCACTTGTTGTCGCCAAGAGAATCCACCTTGAGGTCGGTGGGAACGGCCATCTTGGCTACGGCTGCAGCACCCGAGGCGCCTCCGCCGACGTTCGGAATCATGATTTCTTCGGAGTACAGGGAACGCTGTTCTTTCTTGTTTACGGTGTCGATTGCCGCAACACGGATGTACTGGCCTCCGAGATTGTTCTTGCTTGCGTCATAAATAATGTAGCGGACGCCTTCTCCGGTCTTGGACGTGTCTGTCCATGCAGGAGTCTTGGCAGTGAGGTCCAGCCTCTGGATGCGGAATCCCTTAGCGGGGCGCGCCGTGTTGTCGGTGTAGCTCCAGGAGAGTTTCCACTTATTGTTTCCCATGGAATCGAGCTTCAGTTCCGTGGGTACGGCGAGTGCAAGCTTGGAATCCGGGTTGGTTTCGGTGCCGTCCGAAACCCTAGGAATGCTAATCTGTTCGGAATAATCCGAGATTCCGTTGGTGTCCTTGGCGGCGACATGGTACAGAAGTCCGCCCTTCTTGTTGCCGTCGATTACGATGACATGGACGCCCTTGTTTGTTTTGCCGTCGTCTTTCCAGACGGGGCTATCCTTGCTGAGGTCCAGGCTCTGGAGCACAAAGCCGTTTTCGGGGCGTTCCTTGTTATTGGTGTAGCTCCAGGAAAGTTGCCACTTGTTGTCGTCCAGGGTGTCAAGCTTGAGTTCTGTCGGAATGGCGAGCTCGGTATTGGCGTTCGTGGAGCCGGAACCCGAGATTTCGACCAGGGCGGTCGGTTTGGATTCATCGCAGGCGTCCTTGGCGACAACGCGGTAGTGCTTACCGGCCTTGTCGGCTCCGACAAGGTTATACATGGTAACGGAGGTGGTGGTGGAGTCGAGAATATCCCAGCTCGGGACCTCGTCGGACATATTGAGAACCTGGATGATAAATCCGTCTTCGGTTCGTCCGCTGTTTTCTTCGTATTCCCACATCAAAACCCACTTGGCTTCGTCGCCGGACTTGACGACGTTCAGGTCGGTCGGGGCGGCAAGGGTGGTCGAAAGGGTATCGCAGTACTTGCCCGATCCGCGACGGGAAGAAGAGGATATATCCCATGTGGCAGAAGATGAAAGCACCGAGTTGCTGCTTTCGAAAATTTCGTTATCGTCGTCAGACGAGGTGCTGGAACATGCGCTCAGTCCGAATAACAGTGCGCAGGATGTACCCAGTTTCCAAAATGTGGATTTTTTCATAGGAACTCCATTGGAAAATTTATCTTTACGATAAATATAACACTTTGATTTCAAAAAGGTTAAGAAAATATTTTTTTTAGCCGGAAATGCGAAAAAACTCACAAAAAAGGGCGAAAAAAGGTGTTTCTGGTGCTACATGGGGGGCTTTTTTGACTGGAAAACTCATTCTTTCTATTTTTGAGGCGATGTCTGGAAAGGTTTATTTAATAGGTGCGGGTCCCGGAGACCCGGGGCTCTTGACACTTCGCGGCAAGGAAATTCTGGAATGTGCCGCAGTGGTGGTCTACGACCGCCTTGTTTCGCCTGCAATTCTTGGAATGTGTAATCCCCGTGCGAAAATGGTCGATGTGGGCAAGATGCCGACGCACCACAAGGTAAAACAGTCCGAAATCAATAAGCTCTTGGTTCAGTTTGCTATTGAAAATCCGTCGGGAATTGTGGCGCGCCTTAAGGGTGGCGACCCGTTTGTTTTTGGTCGCGGCGGCGAAGAGGCCTTGGAACTCGTTTCAGCTGGAGTGGAATTTGAAGTGGTTCCTGGTATTACCTCTGCGATTTCGGTGCCCGCATACGCAGGAATCCCCGTAAGCCATCGTGGAATTGCCACGAGTTTCCACATCATCACCGGACATGAAAAAGATAATGCGGAAATCTCCCTTGACTTCGAAAATCTTGCAAAGTGCCAAGGGACGCTCATCTTTTTGATGGGTATCGCGAACATGGACTTTATCGCCAAGCGCCTTATAGAGTGCGGAAAAGATCCGAAAACGCCGCTTGCCTTTATCGAAAAGGGGACTACCCCGTACCAGCGGACGGTGATGGCGACGCTAGAAACGGCGGGGGAGACCATTGCCCGTGAAAACGTGACGGCTCCTGCCATTACGATTATGGGTGGCGTGGTTGAACTCGGCAAGACGCTTGCCTGGAAAAAGAATTTGCCCTTGTCGGGAAAGCGACTGGTGGTGACTCGTGCCGCAAAGCAGGCGAGCGGAATTTCGGCGCGCCTTGGTGCCTTGGGTGCCGAAGTCATCGAAACTCCGATGATCGAAACTCATACGCTCGATTGTCCGTATGTCATCCCCGCGAAGGCGGGAATCTCCTTTGAGTCCCTTGCGAATTTTGACATCCTCGCTTTCACGAGTACGAACGGCGTGGAAAGTTTCTTTAAGCAATTGTTCGCCGCAGGTTACGATGTGCGAGTGCTTGCAGGAAAGAAGATTGCAAGTGTTGGGCGTATTACCGAAAAGAAGCTGCTCGAATATGGCATTCGTTGCGATTACGTCCCCGAAGACCACACCGGCGAAGGATTGGGAAAACTTCTTCGCTGCATTTTAGACGAGAGCGACTTAACAAGTTCCCTGAGCTTGCCGAAGGGAACTGCGTCCACGAGTTTAGATGAATCCCGCATTTTGTTGTTGCAAGGCAATCTCGCAGACGATACTTTGCTTAAAATTTTGCCGAAGGCGACTCGCTGGATTGTTTATGAAACGCTTCCTGTTACAGAACTCCCCGAATGGAAACGCGAATCGGTCGCTTCTGCTGACGCCGTCGTATTTGCTAGCACCAGCGCTGTGGAAAATTTCGTACAGGCGGTCAGGTCTCAGGAGACTGGTGTCGGGAGCGTTTCTGGAGCCTGTAACCTGAAACCTGAAACCTCTTTCTGCATAGGCCGTATGACGGAAGCTTCTGCGAAAAAATATGGATTTGAAACGGTGACATCGGATGAAACCACGATGGATTCTCTCGTGAAAAAAATTGTAGAATATTATACAAAGGAACCTTAAACCCTTCAACTAGAGATCCTTCGACTCTGTCATTCTCGACCGAAGGGAGGCCGGACAGCACTTGGTTACTTGTAACCTTAGTGCGCATGGTCTCCAGACGGGGAAAATCCAGTGCTGGATCCCGTCGCTGCGCTCCAGGATGACACTGCTGCCATCGAGTGTCTAATCACCAACCACTGTCTACTTTCTACCGTCTACTTCCTATTTCTAACTTCTACTCCTATGAAAGCCATTTTGATTATTGCGCATCATTGCATTTTGCCGGGAGCCTATAAGGGCTTCGAAGAAATTCTAGACAAATTGCATCACGATTTGCCGGGAACGCGTGTGGCGAGTACGAGTCTTCTGGATTTAGAAAACGACTTGCGTACGCTTTTGCGCGAAGATGTGGAATCGGTAACGCTTCTGCCGTATCTGCTATTGAATGGGCAGCATACAAAGAATGATGTTCCCAAGGTGGTGGCGCATTTACAGGCGGAATTCCCGCAAATTCCGATCACTCTGTTGCCCTGTCTTGGCGACTGGAAAGAATTTGCCGACATGGTGGTTGCCGGGGTACGCGCCGCGCAGATAGACGAGAGAACGCCCGCTGAAGCGGGCTACAGACGAAAGACGAAAGAAAATAAGTCTTGTCAAAATAATCTCTCGTCTCTCGCCTCTCGTCTCTCGTCTAAACCGAACCTCTTTTCCATCGAATTGAATCTTGAAGGCAAGAATGTTCTTGTTGTGGGTGGTGGTCGCATAGCGCTTCGCAAGGTGAAAACGCTTTTGCCCACGGGAGCCCGCATCACCGTAGTTGCTCCGCAATTTGATCCAGATTTTTCTCTCGTCTCTAATCTCTCGTCTCTCGTCTTAATAAATCGCCCCTACGAACCGCTTGACCTTCGTGGAATTTTTATGGTGTTCATCTGCACCGACCAGCCTGCCGTCAATGCGCAAGTATCTAACGATGCCCGCGCCCGCCGCATTCTGGTGAACAATGCCTGTGACTACCTAGACGGCGACTTTATTGTGCCCGCCCGCATGGACTTTGGTGAAAACATCGCCGTGACGGTTTCTACCCAGGGACGTGCCCCTTCGCTTGCCAAAAAACTGAAACAGAAAATCCAGAGCGAATGGGCCGAAGGGCTTGAAGAAATCGAAAGAAATTTCAATAAATAACGCAATTTCCTGTTACGGTTTGTGATAAAAGTCACGTATTCCAAATTGGAATATCGGCTCGTGTGTTTTTTTCTTTTGAAAAGTATAGATTTCGAAAGAATAACGTAACAAAGGAGCATCCTATGCAGAAATCATTCGTTTTCGGTTTTGCCCTGGCTATGGGAATGTTGATTGGTTGTGGCGATAGTTCTTCGAGCTCCTCGCCAGAAACGACAGATGGTGATGATTCTCAAATCGAAAGTAGTAGCACGGACAGCAGTGACAGCTCCGATAAGAGTAGTGCCTCGACTAAAAAGAGTAGCTCGAGTGAAGCGGATAATCCCACTTCGGTTTCCGCGTTTTTCCCGGAGGGTTACGATGCGGACAAGGTAGTGGCCTGGTATGCTTCGGATATGGTCACTACGGAAGAAAAGGGCCAAACGATGTCATTTGTCGAAGCGGTTTATCTTTTTGAAGATGGAACTTTGCTTGCTGCCGATCAAGAAATCATAACAAAGAATAATGTCTCTACATACAAAAATTCGATTGCTGGCGAAGGAACTTGGGACGGTAATGTCAAGGACTTTGCGAACGCTACAGTGAATATTCATGCGCAGGAATGGGACATGCCGATTGAAGTGAAAAAAGGCAAGTTCACAATTACCCTATACGAAGGTGTTTCGTTGACTTTTACCTTGGCCAAAACGGATGTGCCCGAGGCGGATGTTGTCACTGAGGAAGACGACAAGGTGGTCATCGATAATCCTGATGGTACAGCGGAGCAGCTGAAATGGGCCAAATCGATTATAAAGCGTTCAAAGGAGGAGGTTTCGTCCATCGCTACATTTGAAATCTCGGAACCCACCTGGGAAAAGAATAAGGTCAATGACCGTCAGTATTTGGCGACTTTTAAGGTCAAGGTGACCTTGAGCGAAGGTGAATTCTATACCGAAGATTCGGATTACCCGACCCTTGCGATAGGGCAGTATCCGGTGCATGCGCTTGATTCGGAAAAGGACCATCTTCCGGAGCTATGGAATAATAATGACTGGGAAATTACAAATGCCAAGGTGGTTGGAAATACCATGACGGCAACGATGACCGAAAAAATTGATAATTTGAAGGTGGGCCGTGCTTACGTCATTGTTTCAAAAAATAATGGTATGGACGTGTCGGTACAATATAGCGAGGCGTTCTTTATCGTGCCACCTAGCTACCAAGGTGATTTGTAAGTGAAAGGGGACCCGGCAGAGTCCTTTTTTGTTATATTGTGAAAAAAATCTAACCCTAATCACTTCCTACTATGATTATCCGTCCTCGTCGTTTACGCAAGAATGAAACCATCCGTAACATGGTGGCTGAAACAGCCGTGAATCCTAATGCCCTCGTTTACCCGATGTTCGTGGTAGAAGGGGAGAATGTCAAAGAAGAAATTCCTTCGATGCCGAATCAATTCCGCTTTAGCATCGATGAAATTCTGAAAGAACTCGAAGGTTGTGTCGCTCTTGGACTCAAGTCGATTCTGCTTTTCGGCATCCCGAGCTACAAAGACGAAATTGCGTCTTCTGCTTACGATGACGACGGAATTGTGCAGCGCGCGGTGCGTTCTATCAAGGCGAAGTATCCGGATCTCTATGTGATTACCGACGTATGCCTTTGCGAGTACATGAGCCACGGTCATTGCGGCATTGTCAAGGAAGACGGTGATGTGGATAACGACCCGACGCTGGAACTGTTGGCAAAGACCGCTCTGTCCCATGCGGAAGCCGGTGCCGATATGGTGGCTCCTTCCGATATGATGGATGGACGTGTGTCTGCCATTCGCGCAAAGTTGGATGAAAACGGTTATACGAATGTACCTATCATGGCGTACAGTGCAAAATTTGCAAGCGCCTATTACGGCCCGTTCCGCGATGCGGCTGATTCGGCGCCTCATTTTGGAAACCGCAAAAGCTACCAGATGGATGTCCGCAACGGTCGCGAAGCTTTGCATGAGGTCGAACTTGATTTGGAAGAAGGTGCCGATATCGTGATGGTGAAGCCTGGACTTGCGTTCTTGGATGTGCTGCGTGGAGCGGCGGAAATGAGCAATGTTCCCGTGGCCGTGTATAATGTAAGTGGCGAGTATTCGATGGTGAAGGCTGCCGCTAAAATGGGTTGGATTGACGAAAATGCGATAATTCGCGAAAATTTGCTTGCCATGAAGCGTGCCGGGGCCGATATCATTATAACGTATCATGCAAAGGAAGCCTTGGAAAAGAATTTATTGTAAAAATAAATTTTCGTGAATTTGTTGCAATAAATTGAATTTTTTGTGCTTTTTGAAAAAAAAAGAATTATATTTCGGTGTGTCTTAAGAGACACTAACCAATTTATGGAGAATAAAAAATGAAAAAGCTTATGCTTCTCGCCGCTCTTGGCGCTGCTGCTATCCTCACTGCTTGCGGTGATGACTCTTCTTCTGGCGCTGCTGCTGACGGCTGCTCTGTTACCAGCGACGATACTTCTGTGACCATGACTACTAGCGCTCTTGGCTACACCTCCAAGACGATTTGGAAGATTGATGGTGACAATGTTGTTACCACCTATGATCCGGCTCCGGAAGGCACTGAACCGATTACTGTTCCGAAGGGTGATCAGACCATTGAAACCCTGAAGGCTTCTGCTGAAGAATCCTGCAAGGCATGGGAAGCTGCCGAAGTCAAGTAATCGTTTCTAGCGAATTGATTTTTAGAAAATCCAGCTTTCGGGCTGGATTTTCTATTTTTATGTAAAAGCAATTAATTCCTATGCAAGCTCTGCGGCAAAATGAAGTTCATTGAGCTTGCCGAAATGAACATTTGGGTCGATATGCAACACTCGATTAGCGTGGTTCGACAGGCTCACCAACCGGAGTAAGAAAAATGAAACATCTTGTAAGTGAAAGAATGTTTGTTGAGGCTAAAACCTTAATGCCGGGTGGCGTGAACAGCCCGGTGCGTGCGTACGGTAATGTGGGGGCGACGCCTCCGTTTATAGCGCGTGCGAAGGGTAGCCACATTTACGATGTCGACGGTAACGATTACATTGATTACGTGGGCAGCTGGGGCCCGATGCTTTTGGGCCACGCGCATGATTCTGTAATCAAGGCAGTCTCCGAGACGGCGCAGAACGGGCTCAGCTTTGGCGCTCCGTGCGGCTTGGAATCGGAACTTGCGAAGCTTGTTATGAGCCTTGTTCCGAGTGTCGAGATGATTCGCATGGTGAACAGCGGCACCGAGGCGACGATGAGCGCTATCCGTGCGGCCCGCGGCTTTACCGGCCGAGACAAAATTGTGAAGTTTGAAGGTTGCTACCACGGCCATAGCGACAGCCTGCTCATCAAGGCGGGTTCGGGCATGCTTACGACGGGTAAGCCGAGCAGCAAGGGGGTTCCGGCCGACCTCGCCAAGTACACGCTTACGCTGCAGTATAACGATGTGACGGGCGTACGGGAATTGTTTGATAAGATCGGTGATGAAATCGCTGGCGTTATTGTGGAGCCTGTGGCGGGCAATATGGGCGTGGTGCCGGCGAAGCCGGAATTCTTGCAGGCGCTCTCCGAAGAAACCAAAAAGCATGGCGCACTCTTGATTGTAGACGAAGTCATGACCGGTTTCCGCGTAGACATTCACTGCGCACAGAGCTTGTACGGCATCAAGCCTGACCTGACGACCTTCGGAAAGATTATCGGCGGGGGTATGCCTGTGGGAGCATACGGTGGTCGCCTTGATGTGATGCAGCAGATTGCGCCTCTCGGAGGAATCTATCAGGCGGGGACGCTTTCGGGCAATCCCGTTGCGATGGCGGCGGGGTTTGCCACGATGCGCGAACTTTCGACGCACCCGGAACTGTACGTGCATGCTGAAGCCATGACGAAACGCTTGATTGCTGGCCTCCAGGATGCGGCGAAGTCCGCGGGGATTCCGCTTGCGGCAAATCAGGTGGGGTCTATGGGCTGCATCTTCTTTACCGAAGGACCCGTGGAATGTTTTGCCGACGTGCAAAAGTCGGACTTGGAACTGTTCCGCCGTTATTTTCTCGGAATGCTCGACGAAGGTATCTACCTCGCGCCGAGTCAGTTTGAGGCAATTTTCGTGAGCGCCGCCCACACGGAAAGCGACATTGACCGTACAATCGAAGCTGCCCGCAAGGTGTTTAAGGGACTTTAAAAAAATCTCAAATTTTTTATTAAAATCCCTTGACAACAGTTGCAGATAATTCTATAATTGTGCGCGTCCAAGCGACAATGGATGATTAGCTCAGTTGGTAGAGCAGCTGACTCTTAATCAGCGGGTCGCAGGTTCGACCCCTGCATCATCCACTAAAAGCCGTCTCCACCCCGAGGCGGTTTTTTGTTTAAAGAGATAATTCGAGTTACTTTCCGTTGTCGAGCATTTTGAGGGCGATATCCGCTAATTGGTCGGAGTAGAATCCGCCTGCGTTACTGAACACCAAAACACCTTTCTTATCCCTAACGGTCAAATGCGGAACGGCGTTCTTCTTGATTTTAAATTGGGTTCGTAGTTCCTCTTGCCAATAGACGGTTTTCCAGTCCCAGGGAACGTCTCGCTTGTATTTCCAATTGTGAATCTCGTCTCTGTCGCCACCACCGATGCATAGGACGACATTGATGTCCTTCTTTCGAAAAAATTCGGATAGCGTTTTGGCTTGCTTGAGTTCTTCAACGCAGACGGAACACCAGGTGGTCATGTAGAAAATAAAGGTACCGTTTTTCCCGGCGAGATCGTTGAGGGTGGTTGTCTTGCCATCGAGGCTGTAAAGCGTGATGTTCCCGTCAATCTTTGTGGCGAAGGGGTTCAGGCCTTTTACGTAAAAGGCGTAATAGGCGGCGACACCGAGAATGGCTAGAATGAGGAGTGTTTTTAGGTTCATAAGGATAATATACCCTTTTTTTAGAAGAAAAGGGCGATTTAGGATCTCTTTTTGGGGGCTAACTCCGCTAGATTTCTATCTTTGGGCTACGTCATTGCGAAAAACCGAAGGTGACGTGGCTCTCTAAACGAGGTTTTGAATGATTGTATCTTGGATGACCACCAACAAGTGTAACCTGACCTGCAAGCACTGCTACCAGGACGCGGGCGAAAACAAGGCTGCCGAACTCACTACGTCAGAGGCCATGAAGCTGATTGACGAAATCGCGAAGGCGGGGTTCAAGATCATGATTTTCAGCGGTGGCGAGCCGATGACGCGCCCCGACATTGTAGACCTTGTGGCCCATGCTTCGAGCAAGGGGCTTCGCCCGGTATTTGGCACCAACGGTACGCTCATTACGCACGATTTGGCTTTTGAACTCAAGAAGGCCGGTGCAATGGCCATGGGCATCAGCATCGACAGTATCGACCATGACCGCCACAATGATTTCCGCGGTCTCCCGAATGCCTTTGAACTCACGATGATGGGCATCGAGAACTGCAAGGCGGCAGGTCTCCCGTTCCAGATCCACACGACGATTATGGACTGGAACCAGAACGAAATTTTTGACATTATGGACTGGGTCAAGGAAATCGGTGCGGTGAATCACCAGATATTCTTCCTGATTCCGGTGGGTCGCGGCAAGGAAATCGAAGGTCATGCGCTTCGTGTTGCCGAATACGAAGGACTCCTCCGCAAGATTATGGAAAAGAGCCGCACGCTCGGCATACCCGTGAAGCCCACCTGCGCTCCGCAGTTCCTGCGCATCGCCGACCAGCTCGATATCAAGACTCGTTACAGTCGCGGATGCCTCGCCGGCCTCAGCTACTGCATCGTAAGCCCCATCGGTAAGGTGCGCCCCTGCGCCTACATGATGGAAGAGGCGGGCGATGTTCACGACACTCCGTTCGACGAAATTTGGGCGAATGCCGAAGTGTTCAAGAAACTCCGCACCAAGGCCTACGCCGGTGCCTGCGGCAAGTGCAAGTTTAACGACCGCTGCGGCGGTTGTCGTGCCCGTGCCGCTTACTACCACGACGGCGACTACATGCAAGAAGATTCCTACTGCGCCTATGGGAGAGGCCTGTAGTAGACGCTAGGAAGTTAGAAATAGACGAGAGAACGGCCCTACGGGCCTACAGACGAGAGAAAAAAGGGGATTATTTTAACAAAATGACGATGGTGGAAATAAGTAGGTTTTAGCATGAATAACAATACTAATGGTGAAAATCTCTCGTCTCTCGTCTCTCGTCTCTCGTCTAATCCTGATGACGAACGCTACATGCGCATGGCGCTCCGCGAGGCCGAAAAAGCCTTTGACGAGGGGGAAATCCCTATCGGCTGCGTTATCGTAAAAGATGGCGTTGTTATCGGTAAAGGTCATAATCAGATCGAAATGCTCAAGGATGCGACGGCTCATGCCGAAATCTTGTCGATTGGTACGGCGGCGAGCACCCTCGATAACTGGCGTCTAGAAGGCTGTACTTTGTATGTAACTCTCGAACCCTGTCCGATGTGTGCAGGGGCCATTCTCAACAGCCGCGTGTCTCGTGTGGTCTACGGTTCCCCGGATACACGCTTTGGCGGCTGCGGTACGACCATCGACGTGATTACGAACAATGCGCTCAAGCGCGAAGTCGAAGTGGTGGGCGGGCTCCTTGCTGATGAATGCCTTGGAATTCTGAAGGCTTTTTTTCAGAAAATGCGCCTGCAAAAAGGCGACAGCGGCAATAAGGGGAGTGCCGTCGGCACAGTTAATAGTTCCGAGTTCTAAGTTACTAGAAAAATCAACTAAAAAAACTAGTAGCTAGTAACTAGTAACTAGTAACTTACTATATTAAAATCATGAATTTCTTTAAATCTTTATTGAGCTCCGCAGCTCTATTTGCTCTTTGTGCCTGTGACGGGAATGAATTCGTTCTTGCTTTCAATACCCAGAACGTTCAGCCTCAAACCTATTATCTTGAAGCGTCCTTGAATGCGGTTCTTCCGACGCACGATTCCATTACTGGAACGCCTGAATCGATGAATACGCACCTAAATGTACGTGCCACGAATTCGCTCTTGACTGCATACGATGACGGTTCGGCGAAATTCCAGTTGAAAATCGATTCTGTCGACTACAAGTCCGACAAACGTTCTGTCGAGGAATTCCGCAGCATGGAACGTTACATGGCTACGGAACATTTCCAGTTTAAGATGGGGACGGATGGTGCAATCCGCGATCCGTTTATTCAGGATTCTGTGATGCTTGGAACCGAAGCACTTGACCTGATCCGCATATTCCTTAAGGTTCAGCCGCTTCTGCCGGGCAAGGCGGTTCGACTGGGTGAAACTTGGGAACGTCCTGTTGAAATTCCGGGGGCATCCGGAAAGACGGTCGTCTACAAGTCATTCACTCTCGAAGACCAGTATGTGCATGACGGAATCCAGATGGCAAAGATCGGCATGAACCTCAAGTATAAAGAAATTGCCGATACGACCTCTGATCTCCGTATGGAAAGCAAGGGCTTTATTGTGGGAACGGGAACGATTCTTTTCGATATGACTCACGGCATTATCTCCAACGTCAAGATGGAATTGACCGGAGACCTGAGTGTGAACGATATTGTTGCGAATAGTGTCATTCCGGATATGCACGTCATCCAGAAGATCAAGTTGAGGAGTGAAATTTGATTTTGAAGATTAAAAAAGTGGTGGGGGTGTTGGTTGCCTGTGCTTGTGCCTGGGCTATTGCAGGGGAAATGCCTTTTCCGCAAATCGAAAACGGCAAGGTGAAACTGGTGCTGGCGGATAGCCCTTACCTGTTGGAACAGGGTGCTGTTTTTTCGGCGAACGATACTTTGGAAATTGAACCGGGCGTTACGGTTTTGATGGGCGAGTATGCGAAACTGATGTTCCGTGGTGCGGTCAAAATCATTGGCTCCGATTCGGCTCCGATCGTTTTCCGTAGTGCCGATTCGACCAAGAGCTGGAATGGCCTCCATTTTGTTTCGGCGAACCGTCCGTTTGAAATAAAGAATCTCGTTATCGAGAATGCTTTCCGTAATACGGTGTTCCGTTCCAAGGGCATCCTTGAAAACGTGAAACTCGTGAACAACTACTACGGCCTTTGGATAGACGAAGCTCCTGAAGTTTATTTGGCCCGGTGCGAATTCGTGCGCAACCGTTTTGCTCTTTCCATTCGTGCAGGGCAGGTTGTTTCGGCGGATACGAAAATTTCGAACAATGTTTACGGACTCTATCTTGAACCGGGTGGAAAGTTCGAAGGCGACAGAAGCTTGATCAAGAACAACCTTGAAGCGGATGTCAGGAACGAATCCGAAGAACTCGCCGCAAAGGGAAAGCGCGTAAACCGCAATATTTGGCACCGTATCGAAACGGCTTTCTAAGGGGTTTTTGTGCAAGAGTCTTTTCGCAGGTCCATTCGCAAGATGACGGGCAACAGCGTCCGTCTTTCGGTGCGTCCGAACCGCTCGACGATGATGGCGACTCTTTCTCAGTCGATGATGGTGACCTGGTCGATTGTTCTGCATGAACACTTGGATGCAATGTTGAACGACCCTGCGGTAAACGTGGGAACGACAGAATTGATTTCGTTTAGCGAAACCGCCTGGAAACTTTCGGATTCAAGCTTTCCGCAGATTATTGCCGATGCGAATAAACTCTACGACGAATTCCGCACCAAGTGGATGCAGCGCTTTTCGACGGACGAGGTGATGCGCCTTCTCTTAGAAGGTGGCGATTTTCTGCATCATGACGAGGAAAAGGGCTGGGCGTTGACGGTCAAGAATAATAAGCAGGACATCAACGCGTTCTATTCGGCGACGATTCACCTGCTGGTGAGCGATGCCGAACCCTTGTTCGTCCGCATGCACGGCCGTGTGATGCAGCTCCAGGAAAAGCTCTGCAAGTATTGGCATTCCGAAAGTGCCGTGGATGCGGTTTCCAAACTGCTCCCCAGTTTGGAAGCATCGCTCCGTGACAAGGAAAACGCCATGGTGGTGTCGCTTCGCAGCTCGTTGAATAGCCTTGCGAAAAAGCGCTTTGCTGCGGCCTTCAATACGAAGGGCCCTGCCCATTACTATAGCTCGGCAGTTTCCTGCGCAAGAAATGTAGGGCGTTTCTGGAATCCGCATTACGCTTACGAAAATGGATTCCTCGCCTTTACCGATGACTTTTGTGATTATGCCCGTGGACTCACCATTCAGATTATTGAGTGGTACCAGAGCAAGTGGGCCTTGTTCCTGCGTGGATTCTCGCGCGGTCAGTTGAATTTATTTGAAACAGCGGGACTTTCAAAGTCCTAAATGCAGGTGTAATATGAAAAATGCATTTCACGTTATTTTGGCTCTTACGGTGGTGGGAATCCTCGCCTTGTTGGTTGCAGCTCTGTATTTTGGAGCACCGCTTTTCGGCTGGATTATCATGGTGGCCATCTTTGCCGTGTTCATCGGTGAACAGCTGGTGGCCCTCAAGACGGTCAAGCAGGTCGTTGCCGAAAACGAAATCCTTGAAACCTGCAAGAACCGTGGCGGTTATGTTTCGGGAGACGGTGTTGTCGCCAAGCGAGTCGCCCTTGCGCAGAGCCTGCTTGCCAAGAAAATTCGCCTCGATTCTTCGATGGCCTACGAAGTTCTTTCGAACAGTGTTGGAATCTCTGTTCCGCGTAGCGCCGGTGGCTCCGTGATTCTGCTTGGCCTTATGGGTACTTTCTTCGGTTTGATGTATTCCGTGGCGACAGCGGGTGGGGCTATTGACAACTCTACGACGCAGGGAACTCTCGATACGATTCAGCTCTTGTTCCAGAACATGAAGGGAATTTTTGGTACGAGCCTTTGCGGCTTGTTTGCCGCCCTGATTCTGAATGCTAGCCGCAACATGATGATTGCCTCGCGCGAAGCTTTTGTGGCGAAACTCGATGCTTACACTCTTGATTTGCAGGGGAATAGCGAGGCCGAAGAAAGTGAAGAAGCTCGTGCGAAGGATGAACTGGAACGTCTCTTTGATTCTGTCGAGAAAAATCTGTCTACGGTGGCATCTTCTGTAAAGGAAGGCCTTTCGGGCGTTGTCGCAATGGTGGGCGAGGAACTTGCCGCGACGACGGCCAAGCTGAACGACTCCCTGGCTTCCGCTGTTGCGGGCATGAACAAGTCCGTTGAAAACCTGGGCGCCTCTGTGAGCGGTTCTCTTTCGGGTGCGTTTACTCCGATGGAACAGAATATCAAGACGCTTTCTGCTTCCGTGGAATCGATTCCTGCAAAGCTTGACGAAAAACTTAATGGAATTTCCTCGACACTGAACGGCGGCCTCGAAGGAATTTCTTCTGGAATCGAGAAATCGCTTGAAGATGTTGCTGGTAGTGTCGAATCTGCTCTTGCGAAGGTGGCGTCCGATGTGAAGGCTGGCCTTGACGGTGTTGCTGCAGCGACGGCCCAGGCGATGGAAGGTTCTACGAAGGATATCGCTTCTGCTGTTTCGGAACAGGTCAAGCAGTCGAATGAACAGTGGAATTCCTTTATGGAACGTCTTGCTGCCGAAACTTCTGCCAATGTGGATAGCCAGAAGGAAGGTCTCGAAACGCTCAAGAATGTTGCCCTGCAGGTGGCTGAAAAGGCTCAGGCGGGTTCTGCAGAACTTTCTCAGTCCGTTGCCGAAAAGCTCTCGACACTTTCTTCCGATATCCTCGGCGCCTTCCAGAAGCTTTCCGAAACTTCTGCCGTGTTGCTTGAAGCCCAGAAGGCTCTCACCGAAAGCATCGACAACCGCGTGGTCAAGGAAAAGGAAGCGACGGATGCGCTCGGTGGAAACATCGTGGAAACTGCAGAACTGATGCGCGTGAACCAGTCCGAACTCAGCGCGAACCTCGAAATGTTGCGAGCCGGTCTCGAAACGATTCTCGAAAAGCTTTCGGGTGATACCGCGGAACGCGAAGAGGAAGAAAGCTTCGTGGAACACCTCAACCAGTCTCTCGAAGCATTCCACGAGCGCGCAAGCGAAGTGCTTATGGAAAATGCCGTCAAGACGCAGGAAATCTTGCTCGAAGTTTTGGAACAGACGCAGCGTAGCCCGGCGGTGTCCGCGGCTCCTGCTGAACAGCCTAAGGTCGAGGGCTAACGGATGCGCTTGAAACAAGACGATAACAGCAATCCTTGGATGGCGTACACGGACCTGGGTGTTGCCCTGGTTTCGCTGTTCATCCTTGCGTTTGTGGCGATGGCGACCCTTAAGGAGCAGAAGGCTGAAGACCTGACGCGTACCGAAGAGGAAGTCCTCAGCTGCCAAGAAGAAATGCGCAAGATTGCGGCGGAACGCAATGCGCTATTATCCAAGAGTTTGCAAACCTCCATCGAAGCGGGCCTTATCGCTCTTGAAGACGGTAAGATCCAGATTCAGGCTTCTTTCCTGTTCCCGATTAACGGAGCTGACCTCACCAAGGAAGGCGAGGGCGTGATTCGCGGCATTAGCAAGGGGCTTCTGGAAGCGCTGGATTCTACCGACGTGATTATGGTGAGCGGCTTTACTGACGATACTCCGGTGAAGTCCAAGACCTACACCAACTGGAATTTGTCGACTGAACGTGCCGTGAACGTGGTAAAGACCTTGATTGCGCAGGGTTTCCCGCCGGATAGGCTTTTTGCGGCTGGCTTTGGCGAACACATGCCCAAGTATCCTAACGATAGCGAGGAACACCGCCGCCTGAACCGTCGCGTGGAAATCGGTGTCACCCCGCTGCAGAAGATGGAGACGAAGTAGATGTTGTCCTGGAGCGTAGCGACGGAATCCATTTTATAAGTTTGTTGATTAAGTATGCAAGAGCGCCTAGAAAACATTCGTCAGAATATCGATGCTATCCGCAAGAGCGGAAAGCTGCCGCATTGGCGTATGGTCTACGCAGATAACTTGCTGAATCGAGCGGGCGAATATGTTGCCGTAGATCGGCTGCCCGAAGCCCAAATGGTGGCGGACAAGTTGGAACGCTGGCTCAAGACGCATTCTCCGCGTGTAGATTCTTCGGAACGCTTTGCCGAGAATCCGATGGTGTTCTGGAATGCAGATATGCTTTTGGCGATGTCTGCTAAGCTCAAGCAGACTCTTCTTGAAAAGCGTCAGCTGGTGCCGTCTACGGAGCGTGATTCAACGATGCGCAGGTTGACTGTTGTCGAGGAATGGATTCGTGGCGGAAACCTTCTGCAGGCCCACGACGAACTGCTCCTGCTCCGTACGGCGCTTATTGCCCGTTTAAGGCGCAGCTACCGCGCTCGCCTTGTTGCTACGGACTTGTATCGTGGAACCGTGGTGCAACCTGCCGGTAGCCTTGTCGGCCCCTATAACGCTCTGCACACATTGGAAGAAACCTTCCACGTGGTGGGTGAGCGCGATCCGATTTGGATTGAAGACTTCCTTGAAATCTATAACGACCTGTTCCGTATCGTGGAACGCCTGGTCCCTCAAGACAAAAAGTGACCTGATTGTCATCCTGGAGGGGCGACGCCCCGACGGGATCCAGTGCTGGTTCCGAGAATGACTATATAAAAAGAGCTCCATGAGGAGCTCTTTTAAATACTACTGAAAAGCGGTTTAGAAGCCGATACTCAGCTGGCCCATGTAGATACGTTCTTCGTCCTGGCCGGTGTAGTAACCGAGTTCTTCTGCCCAGGTAGCGAATTCAACAGTGAAGAAGCGGAGAACTTCAAGTCCGAAACCCGCCGCAGGGTAGCCACCCTTGAAACCGCCCGAAAGACGGAGGGCGAGGGCGCGAATCGCGTTGTTGTATCCGGGCCATGCAAGCAGGGTCTGTTCCACTTCCATACCGAAGTTGATGTGGGAAAGGAACTTGTAATTGTTTGTGCCGTTGATAGCGTCCGCGTAGTCTACTGCGACGTTGAACTTACGTCCGAAACCAGTATTCTTGTTGAAGAAACGGGGGCTGTAGTTGACACCTGCGGTAATGTTCGGGGTAATTTTGTCTCCGGCTAGATCCTTGAAGTAGATGTCGCGAACGGAAAGACCTAGGCGGACTTCGCGTGCAATCTGGTAAAGAACGCCGAGATCCATACCGAAGGATATTGCATCCATGTCGATGAGTTCGTCGGCGACGTCATGATAGCGGTCTTCCAGGGTGTCTTGGATGGCGCTGTAGTTGATCACCGTGACATACATGTTTTCAACTTTATGACGCTTGGCTATTTTAAGGCCGATACCTGCGGAGAACTCGTCGGTAAAGCCGTATGCCGTACCGACCTGAGCCACACCGTCAACGTAGAAAGTGTCAATCACAATTTGCGGAATGATGAGGCCTGCATCCATATAGGGTGCAACGTTTCCGTCAATCCAGATGGCGCCACCAAAGTTGTGGAAAGCAAGTTCTGCGTCCATCTTGATTTTCATGGTCAGGTACTTGTGGTCGTAGCTGTTCATCTTGTGAATCAGCTCGGGGTGAGCCGCTAGGGAGTCCATCAGCACGTTAGAAGAACTGAGGTGATGTTCCTTTGCGTCGTCATGAGCCTGATTGTAAAGCTTTTGAACATCTTTTGCAACGTTGTATGTAGAAAAGTATGTCTCGAAGGGGCCGGCACCACCGAGGTTCAAGCGCATATCACCGATGTTTCGGGGGTAGTAACCTTGTTCCGGGCGCTCCTCGTAGTTGCCGAGCCTGTTAATCTGGCTCAAGCCTGCGTAGTTGAAGTAGATTGCTTCTTTGTCGTCTACCAATGCCACATGGGCATTACCCATAGCTTCTGCTCTGATCGAACGGTGCGTCGGAGCCTTGGCTGCAAAAGAAATTGCCGTGAGTGTAGCAAGCAAAATAACAAGGGAACGTTTCATTAGTTGTTCCTCCCTTCAAACCACTTCTCGAAGTCCTTTTCGCTGTAGTTCTTCCAGCATCCGCCAATGTTTTTCTTTCGAAATTCCAAATCGTATTTCAAATTGTCCGGATCGGTGTCATGGGCGACGTTGTACTTGAGAATCCTGAATTCCGTATCGCTGAGATTGTTGGGGTTCCATTCGATTTCGTCTGCGACAATGAACTTGAACCGATGGTCGTTTTTCTTAACGCGGTCGGTGTATTTGGAGTAGACGAATTCCCATTCGTTGTCTTCCGCTTTTTCGCCGTTCATGTCGATGTCGATTTTTTCGTACTTCGAGTTCGGGCCCGCTTCCTTAACAACACGGAGGTCCCTGATCGAGGTCTTGTTGTGGGCGATATTGTTCATAATGGTGACGTCGTCGTACTTGATCGGATTTGTCTTGTCGCGGACATCTTCGTCAATTTCTCCGTCGCCATCGTTGTCTTCGCCGTCGTAGACTTCTTCGTCAACGCAACCGTCGCCGTCGTCGTCGACAATGTCGCTGTAGCCGAACTGACCGATGATGATGTTCATGGTCTTTTCTTGCTTGTCGGGATTGTCTTCGTCAATTTCTGTTTCTTGTGCAAGAGCTGCGCACATGGCCTGAATGGCCTTGTTCTTTGCATCGTCGGTTAGATTGTCGAAGCCTTCCAGGTAGGTGTCGAACAGGGTCGCCATACTTTCGGAATTGACGGCACAGGTGTTGAACACGCCGTTGAATGCTGCGACCGCTTCCTTTGAATCGCCTTTCATTCTGTTGAGAACCGTTTCCATGTCGCACTTGTTTTCGCTCTTAGAGTCGAAGGAACATTCATCCATTCCTGAAGTCGTCTTGCGGAGGACGAGCATCGTTTTCATCATCTGGATAACCATATAGCCGTCGGAAATGTACTTGTAGGTGATTTTTCCGTCGGTCAATCCAAGCGTATCGCGTCGAATGAGTTCCTTGGCGAGGGTTTCCACCGTGTCCAGTGTCACCTCAAGGGTGACGGCCAGGGATTCCGGCATATTGGCGAAGGGAACGGTTTTGCCACCTTCACGGCTCGAGTTTACGTACTGGAGTAGCGAAAATACGTTGGTCTTCTCGTTGGAGTTCAGCTTTCGGCTGAGGATGGACTTCATCAGGCCGAGCCAGGCTTCGGAGTAGGTGGAGTCAGCGGCGATAGCCTTGTTGAAGTATTCTTCGGCTTCGCTATATTCGTTGTCGCGGAACTTGATGTAGCCTTCGTAGGAAAGGGCGGCAGCATCATCGCTCTTGATGTTTACGCTTTCGGTAGGGTTAAAAATGTTGCATCCAACGATGCCAAGACTTAACACCAAGGCGGCGGATGCCCATACAATTTTGGATTTAAGTACGTTTTTCATTACATTATTCCCATTTTGCTAAAAGATAACATTATTCTTACAAAAAAGGAATATCAATCTTTTTTCAAGGCCACTTTTGCGCATTTTATCGAAAATTTCTGGCTTTGTTTGAATTGATTTTGTACTTTGAAAAAAAAAGCTATTTTTAGGGCTATGGAATCTTACCGCGAATACTTTCCGACCAAGGCTTTCCGTATCGCTGAAATGAGGCTTTCCTCGTTGCTTGGCGCTGAACGGGACAGGCTCGATGCGGTTGCCGCAGCCCATGGAAGGGAGTCCGCCATTGGACCAGATAATCTGATGGAGGAAATGCCTCAAATTATAAAGTTTACGCGGGAATACCATCGGTTGTTTGCCGAGTATCTGGACGCGGTCTTGCCTCAACAGCCCCGCCCCATTCAGTGTAGGCCAGCCTGTGGCAATTGTTGCCATCATTATCCGATGTCCGTAGAGCCTTTCGAATTGCTTACCTTGTATAGTGACCTTCGGGGGCGGAACGACTTGCTAGATATTATGGAAGCGTGTCAGTCCAGGGCTTCGATGTTCAAAAATTTTTATGAGCAGCGCAGAACGGAGCGTGGCATCATTGATGACTTTGACGATCAGGCCGAAGATCTTGCCCTGCATGATTACTTTGCTGCCTGGAAACCTTGCCCTTTTTCGGACAAGGTGGGGGACTGTACCGTGTACCCGTTGCGTCCGGTCTCTTGCCGGATGTATTTCAGCGAAACGGCTCCCAAGTTCTGTACGCCAAAGTTTTTGCAGACTCCAGAAAACGACAGCTATATCGTGTATCTGCCCGACTGTATCGAAGATGCCGTTTATGGAATTTCGGAGCATTATGCGTTGCTCGAATTGCCGGAAAGTTATTTTGGAGGGCTCCTCTCGGTAAATGCTTTCGAAGGTCTGTTTAACGCAGAGGCCTGTGCCAGGTAGCGAAGAAAATGAATTTGTTCGGAGTCCAGCTAGATTTATTCGGGAACGCTCCCAAGGAACCGGAAAAACCAAAGGTTCCGAGCAGCGTTTCGATGAATGGGCTCGTTCATTTCAAGTACAATTCGCAACTCAAGAAAAGCATACGCTGCAAGGGGGGCGCCCTGTTCGGACATCCCGAAGTGATCTTGCCGCATTATATGAAAGACCCTGAATTTGCGGCGGCGCGAGAACTGGCGGCGGAATGGGCCGAGCATGCGATACGCAGAAAAACGGCAAAGAACAAGGCGACCATCAAGGATTTGGTGAACCGTTTCTGGACTTTGGTAGACCAGGTTCTTGCGGACAGGGGGGAGTCGGCCGTTTCGAGTAAAGGTAGGCTTCCGCCGATTCGTCCGCAGGGAAAATACCATAATTTAAATGACGTGCTTGCGGCGATCAATAGTACCTACTTTGAAGATAAATTAACTTGCCGGATTACCTGGAGTAATAGGGTTGGTGGGTTGAGCTTTCATTCGGTTCGTAAAGACCCTGTGACGGGCGAGGAATTTCATCTGATAAGCATTAGTAAAGGCTACGATGCCGCCAATTGCCCGGAGTATGCGGTTGCAGGTGTTGTTTATCATGAATGTCTGCATATTGCAATTCCCGTTGAAATCCGGAATGGGCGACGCGTAGTCCATGGTCGAAATTTCAGGGTGCGCGAACGGCAGTACATTTATTATGACGAATGGATCCGCTGGCACAATCAGGTGCTTCCCAAGAATATATGGGCCATGCGCCGCGGAAAAGAACTCTAACGCAGATTTATTTTGATTCAAATTAAAAAGGCCGTCCTTGCGGACGGCTTCCTTTATGATGCATGTCATCCCCGCGAAGGCGGGGATCTCCGATCTTACATCTTGAGGAGAATTTGTACTCCTACGGAGTACAATGCTCTGCGGCTCGGCAATGGGAATGCAAGCATTCCCACTGCGCTCGCTTTAGGAGCATTTGGTCGCCTACGGCGCCCGATGCTTTCGGCTCGGTCATAGGCAAGCGAGCTTGCCTGCGACACTCGCCTTAGGAGCATTTCACCGATCTTACATTTTGAGGAGAATTTGTACTCCTTCCGGAGTACAATGCTCTGCGGCTCGGTCATGCCCGTGCAAGCACGGTCGCGACTCTCGCCTTAGGAGCATTTCACCAATCTTACATCTTGAGCAAGATTTCGCCAATCTGAACAGCGTTCAAAGCAGCGCCCTTGCGGATCTGGTCACCGGTGAGCCACAGCGTGTTGCTGTTTTCGTCGGCGAGGTCCTTACGGATACGGCCCACGAAGACGTTGTCCTTGCCTGCGCTTTCGAGCGGCATCGGGTACACGTAGTTCTGCGGATCGTCCTTGAGGGTAACGCCCGGAGCGTTCTTGAGAGCGTTACGGATTTCTTCGACAGAAACCGGACGTTCGGTTTCGAACCACACGGATTCGGAGTGAGAACGCAGCGAGCTCACGCGCACGCAGGTGGCGCTCGTACGAACGTCAGAGTGCATGATCTTGCGCGTTTCGTTGAACATCTTCATTTCTTCCTTCGTGTAGTCGTTTTCCGTCATCTTGTCGATCTGCGGAATCACGTTGTAGGCGAGCTGGAAGGGGAACTTGTTGATGTGGGTGGTGGAACCCGTTTCGAGGATGTCCTTGTACTGCTGCTTGAGTTCTTCCATAGCGACGGCACCTGCACCGCTTGCGCTCTGGTAAGAAGAAATGTGAATCTTCTTGATGTGGGAAATCTTTTCGATCGGGTTGAGCACCACGACCATCATGATGGTCGTGCAGTTCGGGTTGGCGATGATGCCCTTGCCACCGAGTTCAGCCTTGTAGAGCTTGATGTCTTCGGGGTTCACTTCCGGCACGACCAGAGGAACTGCCGGATCCATACGGAAGAAGCTTGTGTTGTCCACGACCACGGCACCGTTTTCGACGGCGATCGGAGCGAATTCCTGAGAAATGGCTGCGCCGGCGGAGCTGAGCACCAGGTCGATACCCTTGAAGGAATCCTTGTTCAGTGCTTCGCACTTGAGCGTTTCGCCCTTGAACTTGAATTCACGCCCTGCACTGCGTTCGGAGGCGAGGAGCTTCAGGCTCTGCAGCGGGAAATTGCGCTCTTCGAGGATGGAGAGGATTTCTTGGCCTACGGCGCCAGTGGCACCCATAATGGCAACGTTGCGAATCATAATTAACCTTTATTGTTCGGTTTGTTGTTGATTGTTTGATTGAATAGCTTCGATGGCGTTCCAGAATCGTTTCAGGTAAATGTTCATTTGCCCGATCTGGTCTCTGGACTGCCTGTACAAGATCAATTGCTGTTCCGGATTTTCCTGGAGCGTGTAGCTATAGAGCGCGTATGCAGAAAGGCGAACGCATTCACTTGCCTGTATCAGTTCCTTGTGCGCGTCGCTAGCTTCGTGCGGGTGGAAAAGCCCGAGGACTTTTTTGTTGAGCGCCACGGCGTTATTGTTGATGGCGAGCGCCTGACTACTACGAGTTTCGCGTTCTGCCTCAGAAATGTTCGCCGGAAGGGGCTCGAAATTGTTGATCGAATTGACGATGTCCGTCATTCGCTTGATTACAGTCTCGGCATCGATGGAGTAGCTGTCGCGTCTGCTCAGGGTTCCGTCGTCGCGGCTAGCCTTGCCCGAGGTAATGCCCTGGCCTTTTTTGCCGCTAGAACTTGGGATGATCTTTCCACCTTCGCCGTTTTCGAACGAGGCGATGTAGTCCTGGTACTTGGCGTTCATCGCGGCGATTTCGGCGGGGGAGTAGTCCGATGTCGGAATGAAAGTCGGACGGTCCCAGTAGGCGATACCCATAAAGCCCGACAGCATAAAGAAGGCGAGGAATATGTTTCCCGCCTTGGCCGCGCGGTCGTCGCTACGGATAAAGCCAATGATGGCAAAGAAGAACAGGCTCGAAAACGAGAGCAAAAGTCCGCCGTCGCAGTTGTAGGCAATGAACGAGTTCTTCGCAAAGAAGAAAATGCAGTCCATGACTACAATCAAAAACGACAAAAAGGCACCCAACATTTTCTGGGTGCGAGTTTCCGCAGATGCGGACATGAGTATTGCCGTAAAGGTGATGCCCAGCGGCAGCACCATCATCAATGCGATATCTGCAATTTGTTGATTCATTTTTTAGAAGGGCAGGTCGTCATCGACGCCTTCCGGTGCCGGAGCATCGTAAGCGGGGGCGCTTGCCTGGCTAAAGTTGTTGGACTGGCTGTAGGAGTTGCCTCCCTGGAAGTTGCCGCCGTTCTGGCCGCGCGGCGTCAAAAGCTGGAAGGTGTCCAGGTTGACTTCGGTGCTGTAACGCTTCTGGCCGGTCGTCTGGTCGGTCCAGCTGCGGTTGGTGAGAGAGCCTTCGACATAAAGGGTCATGCCCTTGTGGACGCCGAGTGTTTCCATTGTGTCGGCGATTTTGCCCCAACCTACGATGTTGTGCCAATCAGTCTGTTCTTTCTGTTCACCATTGTTGTCGCGATAACGGCGGCTGGTGGCAAGGGAGAACGATACGCGCTTGCGACCAGTTGCGCTTGCGCTAATGACGGGGTCCTTGCCGATATTGCCAATAAGCATCACTTTGTTCAGATATGCCATAATTAATCCTATTTGTTTTTTGTTTCTATGGCTAAAAATAAAAAAATCCGACTGTCATTTTGTGCCAATTTCGGAAATTTTTGCCTTTTGCAACTGTAGTTGTCTTTTTTTTTGAGGAAAAATAGACTTTTCTTTGCTTTTGCCCCGTAATTCATTTATATTTTAATTATGTCATTCTCGACCGAAGGGAGGCCGGACAGCACTTGGTTACTTGTAACCTTAGTGCGCATGGTCCCCAGACGGGGAAAATCCAATGTTGGATCCCGTCGCTGCGTTCCAGGAGGACTACTCGAAAAAAAACTTTAACTCCTAACTCCGAATTCCGAAATCTAAATTCCGAATTAATTATGGTCTCACTCGCGCTCTCTCGTTTTGAAAAGGTTTTCCCCGCAAATTTAAGGGGCAAGCGCCTTGGTGCTGTTCTGCACCCGGCATCGGTTCTTCCCGATTTACACTATACCCTCGATTTACTCAAGGAATACGACGGTAAGCTCTTTAAGCTTTCTGCTCTTTTTGGCCCCCAGCACGGCATCAAGGGGCACACCCAGGACAACATGATTGAATGGGAAGGTTACACGGATCCCGAACTGGGAATTCCCGTTTATAGCCTTTACGGTGAACACCGTGAACCCACTGCCGAAATGCTTTCCCATGTGGATATGATGCTTGTGGACTTGCAGGATGTGGGGGCGCGCTATTACACGTTTATCTGGACGTTGTTTCTTTGTATGAAAGCCTGTGAAAAGGCCGGAATCCCCGTGATTGTGGTGGACCGCCCGAATCCCATTAACTGTGTGGACGAAGAAGGTCCGGTGCTGGATTTGAACTACACGAGTTTTGTGGGGCTCCACAGTATCCGTACGCGTCATGCAAAAACGATTGGCGAACTCGCTGTCCAATTTAAGGAAGAACGTTTCCCCAAGTGCGAGCTTTACGTGCTTGGCATGGAAGGCTACGATAAAAAAATGTGGTACGACCAGACGGAACTTCCGTGGATTTTGCCGAGCCCGAATATGCCGACGCTCGATACCGCTGTCGTTTACCCGGGCATGTGCCTGTTCGAGGCGACCAATGTGAGCGAAGGCCGCGGCACCACGCGTCCCTTCGAAATTTTCGGCGCTCCGTTCATCGATGCGGTAAAGCTCTGTAAGTACATGAACGGTCTTAAGCTTCCGGGCGTATATTTTCGCGAGAACTATTTCCAGCCTACGTTCCACAAGGGGGCGGATCAGATTTGTGGCGGTGCGCAGATTCATGTGCTCGACCGCGACAAGTTCCGTAGTTTTGATATGGCGGTAAAGCTGTTGCAATATATCTTCAACGAATACCCGAAGGATTTTGCCTGGAAACAGCCGCCTTACGAATACGAATTCAAGAAATTGCCTATCGACATTCTGCTCGGTAACGGCACATTCCGCAAGGAGTTTATAGAAAGTTCAATCTAGCGGCGTAGCCGCGCAATCAAGGAGAAAAAAATGATTCAACCTATCAACGGAAAATTCGAAATGCCCGCGCTCCCGTACGCGGCGGGGGATCTCGCTCCGGCGCTCAGCCAGGAAACGATCGAGTTCCACTATGGTAAGCATCTGCAGACTTACCTCAACAACCTGAATGCCGCTCTTCCGGGTAGCGCATTCGAGGGTAAGTCTATCGACGAAATCGTTAAAAGAGCCGAGGGCGGCGTGTTCAATAACGCAGGCCAGTTCCTGAACCATTACATGTACTTTATGCAGTTCAAGGCTCCATCTGCGGGGAACGCTCCGACGGGCAAGATTGCCGAAGCGATTGCACGTGACTTTGGTTCTTTCGAAAAGTTCCAGGAAGAATTCCAGGCGAAGGGTGCGGGCCTCTTCGGTTCCGGCTGGGTATGGCTCTCTGCCGATGCCCAGGGCAAGCTTGTGATTACGCAAGAAGGCAACGCCCAGAATCCGCTCACCAAGGGCCTCAAGCCGCTCCTCACGTTTGATGTGTGGGAACATGCCTACTACATCGACTACCGCAACCGTCGTCCGGATTACCTTAAGGGTCTCTGGCAGATTGTGGACTGGAACGTTGTCAACAACCGCCTTGCATAAGGCTTCCTTCTAACGTATAAGAAAAAGTCCGCTGGGAATCCCGGCGGACTTTTTAATTGTTGCTTTGAGGCCCTTCGGCAGGCTCAGGAACCTTATTCGGTTAGCGAACTTGTGAGCTTGTCGAACCAGGGCGCGGCGGCATCTTCGGCATCGCAATCTTGATGATAAGCGGCTCAAAGAGGAAAATGAGAATCTGTGCCACGACAAAGCAGATGACCTGCGAGCTGATGAACATCGGCAGGTATGGCGGCTTGTGTCCTGGGGGAATCAGGAAGAAATATACGAAGGTCACCATGACAGTTGTCATGAGCGGAGTGTAGATCAGGTTCGACACGATCGATTCCACGATGTGAGTCTTGAGCGTTCTCGGTTGCAGGTGGAATTTGCGAGCCAATGCCGCATTTACCTTGGGCATCGGAACAACGAGGCCGATACCGAAACTGACGAAGAAGCTTAAGACGAATCCCTCCAGGAATCCGATAATGATTGCTATCATCGGCATTCCAGGCGGATGTTCAGCGGTCAAGTTTCCGGTAAGCGAAAGTGCGAAACTCATCATGAGCGCCATCATGAAGGAAATCTTGAGCCCGACCTTTTTCATCTGTTTCTGGATTTCGGGGGGCATCGGTGGATTCTGATTCGTCATAATTTATCCTTTATTTTTATCACAAAGTTTTTCGAAGTCCGCAACGGACATGGGTTTTGCAAAGTAGTATCCCTGGAACAGGTTACAGCCCATTTCATTGAGCATTTTGTACTGATCTTCGGTTTCGACGCCTTCGGTAAGCGAGAACAGGCCGAGGTCGCTCGAGAGCCTGAGTACGTTGCGCAAGATAGTTTCGGCACGGTGGTTATCTTCGGCCTTGCTCAGGAACTTCATGTCGATCTTCAGAACGTCAAGCGGCATGTCCTTGAGCTGGTTGAGTGAAGAATATCCGCTGCCGAAGTCGTCCATTTCGACGATAAATCCCGATTTGCGGAATTTGCTCAAAATAGCCATGCGGCTTTCCGCTTCGGTCATCATCACGGTTTCGGTAATTTCGATACGGAGTCGCGACGGATCAATCTTGAATTCTTCGACAAGGGCCTTGATTTCGGCGTAGACATCCATAAAGTAGAAGTCCTTCGGCGAAATATTCACGGAGATGAACAGGTTGGCCTTGTCGCCGTTCCACGAAGAAATAATCTCACAGGCGGAACGCCAGATGTACTTGTCCACCTGGGCAATCATGCCATTCTTTTCGAATACCGGGATGAATTTGAATGGGGGGAGGAATCCTTCTTCGGGATGGAGCCAACGGACAAGGGCTTCGGCACCGATGATGGTTCCCTTGTTGTCTACGATGGGTTGCAGGTAGGGGACGATCTGTCGATTTTCGATAGCCCCTTCGAGTTCCGTTGAAATCTTCTGGTCCCAGAGCAACTGGTTGCGCATATTGTCGTCATAGATGGCGATATGCATGTTGTATTCGTTCTTGATGGTCGTGAGGGCTAGGTGGGCGCGGTCAAACATGATGGACACGTCAATACTGGGATCAATAATGCGGTAGATGCCCACATGCATCAGGATGTGCTGGTCAATAGATCCGTTCGAAATCACGAACTTTGAAAGCCGGCGTTGAACAAGGTCGAGTTTTTCGGTACTTGTCGGATAGCAGATACCGAAGGCATCTCCGGAGAGTCTTCCGTATGCCCATCCTTCGGTTGCATTTTCCCTAATCCAGTTGGCAACTCTTTTCAGAACAAGGTCTCCTGTATCGTTACCAAAGATGTCGTTGACCATCTTGAAATCTTTGATGTCGAGGTAGGCGATGGAATAGGATGTTTCCGTCTCGGAAGAAACTTTGTTCTTGATCTGGTTGAACAGGTGTTCCTTGGTGAACAGTCCCGTGAGCTTGTCGTGGGTGGCTTCGTAAATTTCCTGTTGGTGCTTGAGGATTTCTTCTGTATTGTCTTGAATGCTTAAAAAGTAACCGATTTTCTTGTTTTTTGCATCGGTAACAATGTGTTTGTCAAGGCTGAAGTATTGAGTGCCTTTTTCGAAATTGACAGATTGCTTAGAAGACCAGTTGTCTTGGCCTACGCCAAGGTCATCGAACATGGCAAAAAGTCTTTGATTTACGTGCTCCAGGTTATCGGAACGGACTTCCAGAAGTTTGCATCCGTTGCTGTTTGCCCAAATGCAGCGCTTGCTGGCATCGAAGAAGAAAATCGCTTCGGACATTTTGGAAGCGATGTTGGCTAGCATTCGGTCCAGAAGCCTGAACGGTCTGTAGAACAGCGAAAAATAGAAGATAAGCATGCCGCAGACGGCAAGTCCCATCATCGAACGGTCAATGGGGGTTCTGGAGAAGATGTAGTAGCTCTGCCAGATGCCTGCCAATACCATGGTGAAGAGGATGATGTAGTATTTTTCGGCATAAATACGGGGGACGCGGATCGTCTTGTAGATGAATATGCCGAGCGATGTAATGAATGCGATGTAGACTGCGATGCGGTGGAATGTTTGACCGAGGTAAGGGACGAGCCTATAGTAAAGGGTGCCGTCCACCGTGATGGCTTCCATGCCGAAGGCGTGTCCGAAGAAAGGGTTGAAAAAGTATTGGAGAACGTCAATGGTGAGGAGCGTGTAAATGAAATAAATTTTCTTGTTATGCCGCCATGGAATATTGCAGTAGGACAGGGTGAAGTCGAACAGGCTGAACGCCATGAGGTCCATGCCGATAAAATAGGTGTAGCTACCGATGGTGGAAAGAAGCTCGTTTTCGGAGAGGACGAGTATCAGGTTGCCCGCAATCGGAACGATGAACGTGAATAGCAAATAGGAGACTGCTTTGCCAATTGCCTTTGAGGACTTCTTGGATATAACACCAAAAAGCCCAAGCAGGACTATGAGCACTATATAGATAATGGCAAAAACTTCTCTCATGGGTAAAATATCCCTCTACCACATAATACATTAAAAAAATGTTTTTTAATCATTTTTTTTACAAAAAAAATACTCCAAATTGGAATATTCGACAAAATAGGCTAAGAAATTCTTTGCTAATTTCTTGTCAGGAGTACTTTTATGGACAACGAACTGACGCTTTTGGTCGGAAAAGGGGAAAAAATCCTTTATGCCGGTAAACCGGACAAGAAATGCTTTATTTTTGAAAGCATCTTCAATCCGTTGCTCCCGTTTGCGGTATTGTGGGGGCTTTTCGACATGTTCTTTATCGGGGCGGCTTTCTCTTCGGATAAGGCGGACGAAGCAGCCTTCTTTATCATCCCGTTCATGGCTCTGCACATGATGCCGGTTTGGCTTTACATGGGCGGGGCGCTCCTTTCGTTCAGGCGGTACCGCAACACGGCCTACATCGTCACCGACAAGGGAATCTATGCCTCTGGCGGTATCTTTGGGAGAACTTACAAGTCAAAGCCGTTCGCGGAACTTTCGCATGTGGATTTGCATCGCGGCATTTTCGATCAGTGGTTTGGTGTGGGCGACATCATTACGACCTCCGCGCAGGCCAATCCCGCAACACTGAACGGGCGTAGGACTTCTACCAACGCGGGCATTTCCATCGATAGCATCGCCAATTATGCAGAAGTGTACAA
>NZ_CAMVDO010000027.1 GCF_947166265.1 uncultured Fibrobacter sp.
TCCTTAATTTTGTATTCCATGTTTATATATCCTTTTTTATGGCACGATTTTTGCGACGATTCATAAGGTCGCATGCCTCGTACAGATTCTTTTTATGCATAAATATAGTTATATGCATAAAAAGCGTCAACTCCATGGCCCCATAAAATGCCGTAAAAAGAAAAATCCCCACGCGGGGGATTGTTTTGGGCGGTCGAAGGAGGGCACTTTTTTATCAAGCGGCTCATTTCGACGCTAAAATGGATTAACTGGGGCTATTCTTCTACCGTGGATTCCTGCGGAATGCCCTGGGCGAGGTAGTCCAGGTAAAGCTGCTGGGCCTTGGGGTCGTACATCACCACGTCGTAGAGTTCGCCAAGCTTTCCGGTGCGCGATTCCACCATGAGGCCTGCGAGCGAACCCTTTTCGGTGGGCAGGTAGGCGACGCGACCTTCGGGCGAGGTTTTGAGTTCGAGGTAGCCTTCTGCCACGTACCAGTCGCGAATTACTTTGTAGTAGATTCGTTCCATGTCGGGGCCAACCAGCGTGTTCAGGCGCCTTGCGATTTCGCTCACGGGGATGGGAGTTTCTTCGTTCGGGTAGCCCTTAAGCTCTTCGGCGGTTACCTGGAATTTCTTTTTCGCCTTGCGGGCGGGCTTTTCGGTCCATTCGTCCTGATTGGCCTTGCGGTTTGCGAAACGTTCGTTTGCTATAGCGACGCATTTCTGGATGTTGTCCAGAATGTACTGCTGGGCCTGCTGCCAGCATTGCGTATAAATGTTGTGATGTCCGCGCAGGTCCGATTCGCCCTTCTCGAATCCGTAGGTTTCACCGGTGGGCGTCGGCAGGTTCGCTTCCTTGCCGTCTTCGGCGACCTGTCTCGAGAGGATTCCCTCCTGCACCAAGAAATTTGCTACGTCGGCGTAGAGCAGGTGGTTCATGTTGTTGGGGAGGAGTTCGTTGATGTTGCGTACCACGCGCGAAATCGAAACCGGATAGTCGAAGAAGCGGTAGCGCTTGAGAGCCTCGGCGTCGATCGAAAGTTCCTGCATCTGGGGCTTTGCGTTACGTTTCGTGTTGCGCGGAGTCTCCGATGGAACGGGTGCCACCTGGTCGTGGTTGAGCTGCTGTTGCAACAGGGAGGCCACGTAGGCGAGACATCTGCTGATGCGTTCCTGCTTGCAGGAATCCCCTTCGGGCAGAATTTCGTCTGTCAGCGGGTTCACGCCGCAGGACAGCTTGCGCAGGTACATTTCGGCACGTTCGATAATTGCGTTTTCAGAGGCCATAAAAACTCCATCTTAGCAAATAGCTGCGCAAAGATAGCTTATTTTGGGCGGGGAATGGCGTTGCCGATTTCTATAAATAAAAAAAAGGCATTCCGCACGGTGGAACACTCGAAGCTACTCATTCAAAAATGATAGCAGTGCCTCGGGGCTTTGTTTTTCGCGTCGGAGCGCGCCTAAACTGAACACCAAGAGCGACGAGCTTTAATAATACTGTTAGATCGGGCGTTAATCCGTGGGATGCCTGTATCCCTAATATACCCAACTTGAAGGACAAAAACAAGAGCAAAATCGAAAAATTTTTTTTGAGCTCCGGCAAAGCCCCGTAAAGTAAACATTTGTTTTCGGTAATTGGCGAATTTGAGGCGTAATGGGCATTTGTAGACAAATGGGCCCTATTCCACCTTGGAGTATTATTTTTCGCTGGCGTCGCCTTCGGCGGGGGAGCCGTCGTCCTTTTTTTCGTAGTCGGGCGTGATGAAATTGGCACAATACTCGGCGACTTTTTCGCGGAGGTTGTTGCCGCGGACCTTGCCGAGCAACAGTTCGATGTCTTCGAGGGGGGCCGCCATGAAAGATTCTGCGCTGCGGTATTTCGAGAGAATTTTCACGCGCGTCTCGTGGCCGACACCAGGCATCTTGAGCCATTCGACTTCGAGGTCCTTCTTGCGCTTGCTGCGTTGGTAGGTGATGGCGAAACGGTGCGCCTCGTCGCGGGCGTTCTGCAAAAGCTTTAGCGCGGGGCTTGTGCGGTGCAGCACGATGCTTTTGCGGTCGTCGGGGAATACGATTTCTTCGAGGCGTTTCGCAAGTCCGATGAGCGGTAAATCTTGGTCGTGGCCTAGTTCCTTGAGAATCTGCATCGTGGCGTCCACCTGGCCCTTGCCGCCGTCGCATACCCACAGGTCGGGCATGGGCACGCCCTCGTTTTCGAGGCGTTTAATGCGGCGGGTCATCACCTCGCGCATGCTCGCGAAGTCGTCAACGCCTTCGACGGTCTTGATGATGAACTTGCGGTAGTTGCTCTTGTCGGGGCGCCCGTTCTTGAAGGCGACGAGGCTTGCCACGGTGTTGGTTCCGCTGAGGTGCGAAATGTCCACGCACTCGATGCGGAAAGGCGTCTTTTTCAGTCCGAGAACTTTTTGCAGCTCGAAAACGCTCTGGTCGATTTCGCTGTACTTCTGCACTTCGGCGCGCATTTCCACGAGGATCATGTCGGCGTTTGCGCCGGCGAGCCTCAGGAATCCGAGTTTTTCGCCGCGCTGGGGAACCGTGAACTGTACCTTTCGCCCCGCCTGCTTGCTGAGCGCCGCTTCGAGTTCTTCCTTGTCGTCGGGGAGTATGATGTCGGTCGCGATTTCGGCAGGGATCAGGGGCGCCTCCATGTACCACGGGAGCACCATCTGCCTAAAGATTTCCGTCTCGTCGTCTTCGAGCTTGCATTCGAGCCGGTAGTGCCTGCGCCCCATGAGTACGCCCTTGCGGTACTCGAGAATCACCGCCGCGGCCATGTCGCCGTTGCGCCGGAGCGTCACCACGTCCAGCGAGAGGTTCGGGTCGCTGGTGTCGGTTTTCTGGTGCGTGCCCGTCGCCTGCAGCGCCTGGATGGCGTCGCGTTTTTTCATCGCGGTTTCAAAGTCCAGGTTCGCGCTCGCCTCTTCCATTTCGCGCTGCCATTGGTCTATCAGGTCGTCACGCTTGCCTTCGAGCATGAGCCTTGCGTTGGCGACATCCTTGGCGTAGTCTTCCTGGCTAATGAGCCCTGCGCAGGGGGCGCTGCAGCGGCCGATATGGTAATTGAGGCAGGGGCGTACGGGGCGTTTGGCGGGCAGTTCCATGGAGCATTCCCGCAACTTGAAAAGCCTTGCCCCGAGATCTATTAGTTTGTCTATAACACGGGAGCCCATGTAGGGGCCGTAGTACTGGCGACCGTCTTTCTTGACCGAACGCGAAAGGGTGAGTCTCGGGAAGGGTTCCTTGACTGAAAATGCCAAGTACGGAAAGTGCTTGTCGTCTTTCAGGAGTACGTTGTACTTGGGCGTGTGCTTGCGGATCAGGTTTGCCTCGAGGATCAGCGCTTCCTGTTCGCTTTCGGTGATAATCCACTCGATATCGCGGATAAAGGGGAGCATGAGCGTTGCCGCGCGGTGCCCGTTGTGTTCGCTGCCGTCGAAGTAGCTGCGCACGCGGTTCTTGAGCACTTTCGCCTTGCCGATGTAAATGATTTTCCCCTGGGCGTTCTTCATGATATAGACGCCGGGGCGGTCGGGCAATTCCGAGAGCCTTCGCTGTATATGTTCATTTACAGAAATCATTTGGCATTTATGCAAAAATTTAGTTATCTTAATATTGTAAAAGTTCTGAAAATCTTTATACGGAGCAAAGATGAATTTAGAAAAAATGAGTATGCTTTCCCAGAAAATCGAGGGTGTCCTGGGAACGGTTCGAACCCTTAAAGAAGAAAATGCAAAAATCAAGCGGGAACTGGCTGCCGCGCACGCAACGCTTCAGGACAAGTCGCTTCTCCTGGAGACGGCCAATTCGAATCTTGCCGAATGCAAGGCCGCTCTTGACGCGAGTGTGAACCAGGCGAACGCCCAGAGCGATATGCTTGGAAAGCGCGAAGCGGAAGTTGCCTCGCTCAACGACCGTGTAACGGTTCTCGGTCAGCAGCTGGTGGAAAAGGACGGCTGCATCGAAAGCCTCGAAGCCAAGGTTCGCGAACTGACTTCCAATGCGGAACTGCTTGGCGGACAGATTAACGAAAAGTCCGAACTCTTGAATGCCGTGAATGCGCAGGTCATCGAAAAGGATGCGACCATCGCCTCGCTCATGACGCAGCTCAACGAAAAGAACAACATCATCGAGGGCCTGAACGAACAGCTGGAAGCCCAGAACGAAGAAATCGCCGAGGCTCAGGAAAAGTTCACGCAGCTGGTGGAAACCATCGAAAATGAACTCGGCACGGATATCCAGCTCGACCAGGGCGATGATGCCCCGGCAGCAGAAGATACGACCGAGGCCTCTCTCGAAAATGAAGCCGAAGAAGCGGTGTCCGAAGATGCCGTCGCCGAAGAGGTAGCATCCGAAGAACCTTCCGCAGAAGAACCGGTCGCCGAAGAGTCCGTGGAAGAAGCTCCGGTTTCCGAGCCGCAGGTAGACGAATCTGTGTCGCAGGAAACCGAAGAGGACATTCCGACGATTGAAGTCCACAGTGCAGACGAAAATGACAACGACTTGTTCGCGAGCAAGCAGGAGGGCTCGCAGACAAATTTTTTCGGATAAGGATGCTGATGGATGACGATCCATTTGGCGTAGGGATAAAATAATGGCTACTATCGAACCTTTAAGATCGGTAAATATCTCCGTTGCACAGGAAATGATCCAGATCCGCACCGACTTGCCCGATGCGGAACTTTCCGAAATCGTAGATAGCATCAACCAGCGGTTTGAACGCTCTGCGAAATTCCAGATGGACAGCCGAAAGCGCATGGCTCTGCTTGCAGTCGAGCTGATGTCCGAAATCAAGGAAATGCGCAAGCAGCTCTCCCGAGCAAAGATCTACTACGACCAGATGGAGAAGGAGATTCAGAACATCACGCTCCTGCTGGACGAGGGCATGGACGGTCTTGAACGGTTGTAAGGTATCGATATTCTAAAAAAATGAAACCCGGACTTTTGTCCGGGTTTTTTGCTGTAACTTTGTACGTGACGGACTTAGTCCTGTACGCAGCGTACGCTGAAGAGCTTCGACTGGTCGTCGTTCTGGAATTTCATTTCGCAGTTCTTATCGCCATAGTCGCAGGACTTCGCTACAAAGATGACTCCGCATTTGTCTGTTTTGCAGTTTTGGTCATCTGACGATTGGGTGGCTTCGCCGGCTTTTAGCCAGTAGAATCCCATTTGGTCGATGTAGTTGTAGTCATTGGATTTACGTCCACCGTATTGCCAGAAGGTGGTGTCGGCCATGGCGGCGTTAAACTGCGCGCGCGTGGGGAGCGACCAGCCCAAGGGACAGGCCTTTTGTGCCGAGACGTAGCTGTACATTCTACCGTAAGAGGCGCACTTGGAGTCGTCGTCCTCGTAACAGGGATCACCGGTGTTGTAGGCGATGTTTTTTGCCATCCAGAGCTTGCCGCCGATGTTGGCTAGAGCGTAGGTCTGGTTGTCTCGCGTATCGGTCATTGTCATACCGTTGACTACGGGAGCTTTCTGCGCTTCTTGCGACATGTTGATGTCGATGGTGTAAGACGAAGAAGACTTGGGGGCAGACGAGGAGGATTCGTTCGCGTGTTCCTTTTTGCACTCGTCGCTCCAGCAGAAGGTTCCGCTGCTGTAGTAGTCGTGGTCGCGGGTGCCGCCGTCTAGGTTGATTTCGACCTGGGTCCTGATGACGGTCGTGTCGCCCGGAGTAGAAGAGGAATTGCTGCTAGAAGGCTTCTTGTTGTCCTTGGAAGCCGAACTGGTAGGAGCGGTTGAGGTAGAAGATGATTTCGTTTTTGCAGAAGAAGACACCTCGGCCGTTGCATTGTCTGCGGTGACAATGGACTCGAGGTTATCAGACGTACATCCCGAAAATAAGCACACCACACCCACACATCCCAAAAATGTAGTGATTTTTTTCATGCCTGCAAATATAGTTTACATTTCGGGGCTTAACTAGCAAAAAGATTTTTACTATGTTTGATCTCACTATGACGAACGTTGAAATCTTCGATACTACTTTTGCGATGACCATTTTGGTGGTGCTTGCACTCGTTGTTCCTACCGCACTTCTGGTGGCGAACTGGTTTTTGCATCCGGGAAAGATCAAGGGGACTTCGATCAAGGGTACGTCTTACGAATGTGGTGTTGCCCACGTGTCCGGTACTTCGGGCGAACGCTATCCCGTCAAGTATTACATGGTCGCCATGCTGTTCCTGGTCTTTGACCTCGAAGTGGCGTTCCTCTATCCCTGGACCGTCCAGTTCCTCAAGGGCGGTTGGGACCTGTTGTTCGTGCTGCTCGGCTTCCTCGTGATTCTCGAAGCAGGCTATATCTACCTGGTGAAGAAGGGAATCCTCAACTGGACCCGCATCCAGGATTAGTTCAAGAATATTCTATCTCAACTAGCGAACGCGGTCCTACGGGGCCGCGTTTGTTATTCGCCCTTCGCCTTGACAATAGGCGGCCCGCCTATTGCCGCGGCTCGGCATTTTTCTAACTTATTTAATATGAGTAACGCGACATCTGACTTTAATTCGCAACATTTTGAGGTTGCCGGTTTCATTCGCGAAGTGTTTGGTTATATGGAACGCTTCAAGGGCCAGCTGTTCGTGCTGAAAATCGAGGATGACCTGATGAGTCACCCCCTGTTCCCGGTGCTCATGCGCGATATCGCCATTCTGCACAAGTCGGGAATCCGCATCATTATTGTGCCGGGTACGCGTAACAGTATCGATGCTCAGCTCAAGGCGTGGGAACTGGAATCTACGTTCCATGCCGGTGTGCGCCTTACAAGCGAAGAAGCCCTGCCGCATATCGAGCAGGCGTCCTTGGGCGTTGCACAACACATTATGAGTCACCTCACGGCAAGCGGCCTTAGGGGTATTCAGGGTAACTGGGTACTTGCCCGCAGCATGGGTGTCATAGACGGTGTGGACTACATGCGCACCGGTCGTATCGAACGTATTCAGCGCGATATCCTGGAACAGCTTCTGGACGAAAATTTTGTGCCGATTATCCCGCCGATTGGCTGGAACAAGATTGGACACGCCTACAACATCAGCTCGACCGAACTTGCGACCGAACTCTGCAAGTACATGAAGGTCGGGAAACTTTTCTTTATCGGTAACCAGAACGGTATCAAGCTCGAAGGCCTTGTGACGGGCCGCAACACCAAGTACCTGGAACCCACGGATTCCGGCGTTATTTCGGCTATGGACGTGGACCAGGCGAAGGAACTTCTGGAACTCAATTCCGACCAGCTCGACTTTGCGCAGATGGATTACCTGATGAACGCCATTCGGGCGTGTGAAGCCGGTGCGAACCGTGTTCACTTGCTGAGCGGTGAATTCCAGGGAAGCGTGCTGCAGGAAGTGTTCAGTGCCCGTGGCGACGGCACCATGGTGTACGCAAACCAGTACTCCAGTATCAGGCCCGCAAACATCGAGGACATTCCCGATATCCTGCGCATTATGCAGGACTACATCGACAAGGGATTCCTGGTGCCGCGTACGCAGGAAAGCATTTCCGAAAAGCTCAAGGATTATGTTGTCTACAGCATCGACAACAGCATTCACGGCTGTGGCGCCCTGCACGAATTCGAAGACGGTATGGCCGAAGTCGCAGGCATCGCGGTGGGCGCGAACTACCGCAAGTCGGGCATTGGCGACGCTATCGTTCGTCACCTGATTTCTGTCGGTCGCATGAAGGGCTACAAGAAGCTGTTCTTGCTTACCACGCAGGCGCTCGACTGGTTCTACCATTTCGGATTCGAAGACGGTACGGTCGAGGAACTGCCGAAGAGCAAACGCGACCATTACAACCAGAAACGGAAATCGCGCATTCTGATTATGCCGCTGGAGAAATAATGAACGTCATAGAAGCGATCAAGACACGCCGCAGTACGCGCAAGTTCAAGGCTGAACCTGTGGAATTGGAAAAGTTGCAGGCTATCGTCGAGGCGGGCCAATTCGGACCCACCGGCGGTAACGCGCAGAGCAACCACTTTTTCGTGATTTCGGATGCTTCGGTGATTGCAAAGCTCAAGGAGCTCGTGCAGTCGGCCTTTGCCGCAATGGAACTCCGCGAAGACCTTTACAAGAGCCTCAAGAATTCGATTACGCTTTCGCGCAAGGGCAACTATTCTTTCTGCTACACCGCACCTGTATTGATCGTGGTCGCGAACAAGAAGGAATACGGCAACAACATGGCCGATGTTGCCTGCGCCGTAGAAAACATGATGCTTGCCGCGAACGAACTCGATCTTGGCAGCTGCTACATCAATCAGCTCAAGTGGCTGAACGAAGATCCGACGCTCCTCGAATACCTGCGTTCGCTTGGCCTTAAGGAAGACGAACGCGTGTACGCCTCGGTCGCCCTCGGCTATGCCGATACCGAAAGCGGCCTCCCGAACCGTACGGAATCCCCGCGCGTCGGCAACGAAGTCGTGTTCGTCTAAAAAAACAATTTTTTATCGCGTCATCTTTTGTCGCAGTAAAACCTATTTTGATAGTATATCAAAATAAGGAGTGCAAATATGAAAAAGGGGAAGGGCTACGTGGAAACCCTGGGACCAAACGGATCCCGCCGCGTATGGACGCCAGAAGAGTACGATGCGTTCTTGAAGAAGCTTGACTCTCACCCCGACCAGCACGGGGCCGAATTATTAAGGCGTATGTTAAATCCGATATATCATGAGCCCGCGAAAGGCTAATGGCTAAATTGAGAAGAATCCGTACAGAATTATAAACGCGGATTGACGGATATTTTTTCAATCAGTACATGGTAAATTTCCGTGTTTTCAATCTGCATGATGGTAGTGATTTTATTGCCTGCATCGTTGCTCTACAAGCCAAAATACTTGACCTCGGCAATGTCAATGCAAGCATTGCCGCTGCTCTCGGTCTTCGTATTTTATTCTTGAAGCTCCGCAGTGACCCACTATTAAAAAACCTGCAAATCCAATAATTAGCGAAAGCCCAAAGAACAGCGAAAGGAGCTTGATAAAGAACATCGCCTCGTCGCGGGTGATGGATTCCATGGAAATGTCCGCGCCCACGTAAGCAACCGTCTTCCCGGCGGCATTTTTGAGGGGTCTATACACCGAGAGGAGCCTGCCAAACTGGTCATCCGAAATAATGGGTTCAACTTCCTCGCCGTTCAAAAACTTCGGCAGATATTCTTTAAACGAAGGTTCAACGGCAAAGACTTCGCCCGGTGCGTTAGCCGGCACGCCTTCGGTATCGAGGTCAAAAACCACATGGCAGCCATCAGGCAAAAATTTGTACACATATATATACTTTATCTGCGAGAAACTTTCTCGGATGCCAGAAAGAACTTCGCGCGTGCGCTGGTAGCCTTCGACCTCGTAACCCCGAGCCAGGTAATCATCCACCTTTTCGGCATCGACGGCAATAGACGCCGCTTCGGTCACGCCATTGGCGATACTGACAAAATTATTGATGCAGTTGTCGCGGTACAAGAAAAATCCAATCATGCTCGCAAGCCCGCCCAAAAGGACTTCCGCAACAATCACCATGATTACAACCTTGTTCAGCAAGGAATGGCGAATCGACATTTTGTCCGAAGAAAATCCCTTTTCAGATCCTTTAAGATGGATGAGCTGGACATCCTTCAGTTCATCTTTGAGTCTATGCGGGATAAATCGATAAATAAGTGCAGACAAGAGAACAATGACGCCCTTGTCAAAAATATCTATCACGAAATCGGCAACGAGCTGCGCATTGAAGCGGTTCCAGTGAAAAACGTCGTGGAACGCAATCGCGAACGGCGCAGAGATGCCCTCGCCAAAATTGAACCCGTACAAAGCATATGTAAAGACGGAACCGATACCACCGCTAATCAACGCAAAGAGCAATATGACTATGAGCAGTTTCCAGATATGATGGAAGAATCCTCGACGAAAAAGGAATGTCGCAAGCGTCGCAATTAAAATGCTCAGGACGCCATAGTAAGTCGCGACCGGCTCGGAAATTCCGTTGATGGCGTTCACGCTGAAGCCCACGATGACCGCAGGTAGGTAACCGCCGAGCATAGCTGTAAGTACAGTGCCCAGGCAGTCCAAGTACAAGGGAATTCCGAAGAAAATTGCAAGCTTAGCGGGGATAACGTTCAGGAGCAAACCCACAAGCATCAGTAGCAAAGCATTCCTCGAACGCGAGAAAAAAACACGGACCAAGTCCCACAATTTTTTTAGGTTTTGCTTCAATTTCAAAACATACTTTCTCATACCAAAATTCTTCCTTTTAACTTACATAATATAAAAAAAAAACGGTCAGCATACACAATTCTGCCATAAAAAAAGATGCCCACACGGTGGCGGGCATGACAAACCATTCTTCCAGGATGAAGACAATGTGTTTAGCGGTATTCGAATTTAGCTTCGAAGAGGTGCTGAAAGAAACATAAAACGGGCGCCCATTCAGCACCTAAACGGTAATCTTTAAATCAACTACTTTACAATCTTCAATCTGTTACCCTGCCGCACAATGTAGGCGCCGGGGGTCCTGAATTTGGTGCGGAGCACTTCGGCAACGGTGCCGAATCTAAGCTGTTCGGGATGTAGGGTTCCCAAGTAGCGTCCCTGCATGTCGAATACGAGCGCGGCGCCACGAGCATTGTGCAATGCGGGCAAATGGCCGTTGCGGGGCGTGGCGATGAACGCGGCAGTTCCGGAAGAAGAACCCGCGGCAGAACTAGATGAGATTGCGGAATTGCTTGATGAAAGCTGCGCCGAGTTGCTCGAAAGTCCGTATTCGAATGCGCCGAGGTCGGGGGCCTCGCCCACAAACGGGAATCCGATTTTTTCGCCCTTGTCAATCGCGCGGCTCCCCTTCTTGAGTTTCAAGAAGCCCACATTAGGTATGCTTCCGTCGGCGTTGCGCGGGCCCAAGATTCCCACGATAGTCGAAAGGTCCTTGCCGGTTACGGTCATGCTCGGGTCGTCGAGACTTTCAAAGTCGTTTTCGGTCAGGTCGAGTTTCAGGTTCCATGTGTTGTTCTCGCCGGCGGGGCATTCCACATAACGGTCGATGTTCTGGCTCGGTATATACTCCCAGCATTCTCCGACTTGCGAATTCTTGTTCGGGAAGGCAATGTTGTTCTTGAGCACGTGGGCGTTGTCGCCGGTGAGGGGCGCTACCTCGGCAATGCGGTTCCCCTGCGAATCAAAGAGCGTCGATGCCATGGCAAATTCGCGGTCCTTGTTCATGTACGACGTGTTGTTGAGCCACTTGCTGCCCACGCCGGTGTAGTTCGCGTAAAAGCCCGTCGACTTGTTTTTCCAGGCGGCGCAGAACTTTATGGTATGCCGCCCGCCGCCGAGGGTGCTTTCGCCCATCTTGATGCCGTGTCCGTTGCCGTTCTTCGGGTTGCCAAGCCCGTAGTCGCTGTAGCCGTTCCCCATCGCGTAGCAGTTCTCCAGCACCACGGGGAATTCCTGGTTGATGAAGTCGAAACCGTCGTCGCTGTTCCACCAGGCGCGGCACCCGATGAACTTCGTGGTATCGCCCTCGCCGGGTTTCTGGTAATGCGCGCCGAAACCGTCGGCATTTTCGCCGTCGCCCTGCCAGCCCAAAGGATCGTAGTTGTCGTGTGCATCGCAGTTCAAGAAGATGTGTCCACCGCCATCGGCGGCACCGTCATTCGCAAAGAATCCGGGGCCTGCATTGTGGTGGCTGTCAATCTGCTCCAAGAAAATATGCTTGCTCGCGTAAAGGAAAACGCCGGAATTGGAATTGTGTATCATGGGCGTATTGCGGACCTCGAAACCCTTCAGGTGAAGGTACTTTGCCGCAATCACGATAGGCGAGGTGTACATCGCCCCTTCGGGGGTACCGTCGCTATGTTCCCCGCCTGCGGCCACGGGGAGGTTTGCCGCGTCAAAAATCGGACGCTCGCCAGGATAGGCCAGGTAGTGGATGCGGTTGTCATCGCTTTCTCCGCTCGCGGTCAATAGGATGCCCGCCGTCATCTTGTATCGCGAATAAAAGACCGTGTCGTGCAGGTCGTAAATACCGCCGCGAATCCATACGGTATCGCCTGCGGCGACCACCTTGTTCGCCTTGTTGAGCGTCGCGAAGGGCTTGTCTTTAGAACCCGCGTTGTTATCGCTGCCGTCGGTCGCCACGTAATAAACGGCTCCGAACGCCTGTGCCACCGAAAGGGCGAACCCCATTGTCAATAAGAACTTTGCTCCCATATACGCCTCAAGTAAGTAATTTTAATATACACTTTTCTCGTGCCACCGTCAGCCAAATTTTGTATTATTTAGGCAGAGATTGAAATATGTCAGAACAAATTTTAACTCGTGAATCCTTAATTGAATTTTTCGGTGAACAGGAATATGAAAAACTTTGCCGCCACGAGGCTGGCCACGCGCTGATCGCGATCCTGTTCAAGCGCCCCGTCGATTACGTCAAAATCAACAACTCCAAGGAAAAGCCGAGCGTCACGCGTATGCCGGGGAACTCGCTCGAAGGGTCTGCCCATATCGCGATTGCGGGGCACATGTCAGAGTTCTTGATGCGCAAGAATTTCGCCTGCGACCTGGACACCGTCATGAAGGAACTCCCGATGGAACTTTACCGGAGCGATCCGGATTACCAGAGTTTCCAGGCATCCTGCTACTACTATCAGCTTTCCGAAGCGAATGTTGTCGAGCAGGTGTACAACCTGATGATGGCCTGCCAAAAGCAGCTTGCCGCGATTGCTGCCGCCCTGAACGAAAAGACGAATTTGAGCAACGCGGACCTCGTCGCGATTTTAAGTGCGAAGTAGCGACTCCCACCTGTTTGATAAATCGTCCACGCTATTTTCGGCGTGGATTTTTGTTTTTGTCGCGACAGGATGTATATTTAGTGTGGGTTGTTTAAATAAGGGTTGCAAGCGCATCCCTAAAGGGTTGTTTATGCTTAAAAGCATTTTACGGACTGCGGCAGTGGCCGCTTCCTTCTCTATGGTTTCGTTGTCGGCGGGGGTTTCGCCGGTACAGGCCGAAACGCTTCCGACTGCAAATGAGATGTTTGCGAAGATGGGCTTTGGCATTAACATTGGAAACACGATGGAAGTTCCAGGGAATCCAACGGGGTGGGGCAACAAGTTCCCGACCGAGGCGTATATTGATTCGGTCAAGGCGGCGGGCTTCAGCACGATTCGCATTCCGTGTGCGTGGTACAGCCATTCGAACGCCATGTCGCGCGATTCAAGTAAGGCAGACATTGTTCCGGGCGGTGGCCCGAACGAAATTGCCGCAAGTTGGATGGATTCGGTGCAGACGGTTGTCGATATGTGCATGCGCGCAGGTCTCGTGACGATTCTCAATATCCACTGGGATAACGGCTGGCTCGAAGGCAAGCTGAACGATACCGACAAGGACGCCGTGAACGCCCGCCAGAAGGATTTCTGGACGCAGATTGCAAGCCACTTCAAGAACTACAATGAGAACCTGCTTTTCGCGAGTGCGAACGAGCCTGCCACAACGGATGCGAACTACAAACACGAAACCGAAATCCTGATGACGTACCACCAGACCTTCGTGGATGCGGTGCGTGCGACGGGTGGCAACAACGGAAGCCGTACGCTCATTATTCAGGGGCCTTCCACGAGCATTGACCGTACTTCCGAAGTGATGCCGGTCGACAAGCTCCCGAAAGACGTGATTGAAAATCGCCTGATGGTCGAGGTACATTTCTACGATCCTTATACCTATACGCTTCTGAATGACGTGGTGAACTGGGGAGCCGAAGTTTATCCGCAATACTACTGGGGCGATGACCTTGCGACAGGTGCGGATATCGTGCATAACTGTGGATACAACGCCTGGGCGGGAGCTATGGGTGACAAGTGCACCAGCGCCCAGATTCAGGACCAGTTTGGCAAGATGAAAAAGAACTTTGTCGATAAGGGCGTGCCTGTGATTATCGGCGAGTTCGGCGCCAATGACCGCGTGGACGTTCTGACGGGCGACAAGTATGCCAAGCACCGCAAGGGCCGTCTTGCGTATTACGATGCCGTGATGAAGCTTGCCAAGGAAAATCAGGTGGTGCCTATCGCCTGGGATACCGGCCACGAGGGCGAAAACAACATGACCATTATCCGTCGCCAGACGGAACCGGACGGCTCCGTGTTCGACATGGATGTGCTGAAGATTATGCGCAGCGCTTATGGCCTTGACGATTACGTGAACAATGGAATTACGCATATCGATGATTTTGGCGGTCCGACAGGAATCGAGCCGCGTTCGGTGTCTGCCAGGGTGAATCTCGGACGCATTGTTCGCGTGAGGAAGCGCCTGGAATCTGACGGTGAAATTTCGTTATTCGACATGAACGGAGCGCTGGTGCGCCGCGGAATGAGGAGTCTTTCGCTGGAAAGCCTTCCGCTCGGCATCTATTTTGCCAAGAGCAGGGGCGACCTGATTAAGGTAAATGTTAGATAACATAACATTGTAAAAATTGACTAAATGTCCATGGAAACTCCGAATTTTTTGAAATTCGGAGTTTTTTTGATATATATTTTATATGAAATTATGAATAAAGGAGGAGGTATGTCATACCCGTTTGGCAAAGTATTTGGGGTACTTTTGCTTGCAACAGCTCTTTCGGCGGATGCCTATACCATCAAGTATAATTTGAATGGGGGTGTCAATGACCCTGAAAATCCGACAAGTTATGTTCAGGGGAAGACCAATCTTGTTTTAAAGGATGCGACCCGTGAAGGGTATTCCTTTATGGGGTGGTATATTGTCGATTCCGATTCGAGCCAATTGCGGGATGCCGTGAATTTTGAGAAGTATCAAGGTAAAACGATGCATACGGTTGGCTACTACCTTGGAAGTTTTACCGTAGAGGCTCGGTGGGGGCTTGTCCCGCAGATTCCCCAACAGGATGAACGAGGCTGTTACCTTATTCATAATGCCAATGAACTTTACGGTATAGCATCCGTTTCTGTCAACAACGTTTATTATTCGTATCCCCGTTCGGTTTTTGAGGGGTGTATTTCTCTCCAAAGTGACATTGTGGTGAACGAAAATGTGCTTGACGAGAGCGGAAAGCTGGCGAAAGATGACTATGTGTCATGGCATGAACTTGGATTCAAAGGTACGTTTGAAGGCAATGGATTCAAGATTTCGGGCCTTGTGGCCGAAAGAGGTCTTTTTGCAGAACTGGGGGATAAGGAAGGTAGCTGGCGCAACAACATTACCTATGTGAGGAACCTTGGAATCGAGGATTCCTACTTTTTCGGCGCAACTGCAGGGAGTGTTGCGGCTTTTGCTGTTGGTCCTGTGCGATTGAGGAATGTCTATTCGAATGCGACGGTCCATGCTTCAGGGAATGCGGGTGGACTCATCGGTGTAATTAATGTAACGAATGACGCCTGCCCGACGGCAGCCCCTTCGCCGATATCCACCGCGAAGTATGCTTCGAAGGCGGAGGGTGTTGATTCATCTCATGTGACTATTATCGAAAACGCCTACAGCAGGGGAATTGTTGAAGGCGAGTCTGTGGGAGGCATCGTTTCGGAAATGGATGCCGCGGTCTTGAGAAATGTCTATTTTGCCGGCGAACTGAAAGGGAAGTATTCGGACTGCATTGTGCAGGAGGAAGGATTTGCCTGCTATGCAAGTGAAAGCATTTTTGAAGTGGAGAATGCGCTGTGTATGAATTCCAAGAATACGAAAATTTCGCTGGCTTTGTCACTTGACGAGACCCAGTTTGCAGATGGAACGGCTCTTGGAATGCTTTCGGCGGGTGTGAATGGTTCTGCCTGGATTCAGGAGTTGGGCACGGATGCCTTCCCTGTCCTTGATGCGAGCCGGTTCGCGATACATTATGTGCTGAATGGTGGTGTAAATAGCGAACAGAATCCGAGTATCTATTCTATAAATGATGGCCCCTTCGCCCTAGAAGATGCCGTGAAGGAAGGTGACGAATTCGAGGGATGGTACACGGATGAAATGTTTACGCAAAAGGTTGAATCTATAAACACGGCCCTTTATGGGGACTGGACTCTCTATGCGAAATGGAAAAGTTTCTTTTTCGTCAATATTGACCTGAATGGCGGAACTCGTTATAGGGGCAATCCTCAAAGTGGAACATTGAAGTTCAAGTGGTCGGCGGATTCGTCGGTATTTGCTCTTTACGATGCCAGCCGTGACGGGTATGAATTCGAAGGCTGGTATACGGATCCCCTTTTCGCAGAAAAGATTGAACGGATTCCTGCAGGGAATACGGAAGATGTTACGGTGTATGCCAAGTGGAAGATGCTTGAATACACAATCACGTACCACTTGAACGGCGGCGTTAATGATTCTGAAAATCCGACGACGTTTACGGTCAAGGATGCGGGTTATGTATTCAAGGAACCGACCCGTGAGGGGGCGGAGTTCCTGTACTGGGCGAATTTTAGGCTGGGGTACCACAGAACCCTCAAAATTGACGACATGAAGAATCTTAATTTGTATGCAGAATGGACTCCAGTTCCGCAGCAGCCGCAAAAGAATTCAAAGGGGTGCTATCTCCTTACGTCCAAGGAAGAATTGTATTGGTTTGCGGGGCTTGTAAACGGAACCTTGAAAGGCGTAATTGAGAATTATGAGGCGTGCGCTTTCCTCCAGAACGATATCGTCGTCAATGAGGCTGTTCCGAAACAATCTGCAGATGAACTTGACACCATTGCTTACTTTAATTGGGATCCTATGTGGAACTTCAGTGGGACGTTTATGGGGAACGGCCATTCTATCTCGGGCTTGCTGGTAAATGATGAATGCAAGAGTGCGGAACATTATGGAGGCCTGTTCTGCGAAGTCTGGAGTGAAAAGTCTCTTTCGAGGGTGACGGTAAAAAACTCGTATATCATGGGTTCTGGCTATATCGATAGTCTTGCTGTTACAAGCGAACGTATGGCTCTTCCGAGTGTTGCCGCGAAAAGTAACTGGCGCCTCGATGTCCAGGGAAAACAGGTTTCGCTTTCGGGGCTTGCCGCAGGAAAGTTGCTTCTTGTAATGGATGTGCAGGGCCGAGTCTTGCGCCATATGCGTACGGAATCGTCAATGATAATCGAATTGCCGAAGACGGGACGTTTCCTGATCCGCTACGGAAACGAAACCCGCGCTGTCATGATCCGCTGATTTTGCTATCTTTGGCCCCATGATGGATTTTAAGAAAATGGAAGACGGCTTCCGGATGATTCTGGAAGGCATGGGCGAAAACCCGAACCGCGAAGGTCTTATCGATACGCCAAAGCGTGTCGCGAAGATGTACGCCGAACTCATGACGGGCCTTTCGGGCGAAATGCGCGCCGAGGATATTCTCAAGACGCGTTTCCACGAAAAGTACGATGAAATGATTATCGTGCCGGATATCGAGTTTGCGAGCATGTGCGAACACCATTTTCTGCCGTTCACGGGTAAGGCTCACGTGGCCTACATTCCGGGCGACTGTGTGGTGGGGCTTTCCAAGATTCCGCGCGTGGTGGAATTCTATGCGCGTTTCCCGCAGATTCAGGAACGCATGACCCGCCAGATCGCGGAACTGATCCAGAAGGAACTGAACCCGAAGGGCGTTGCCGTGGTTTTGGAAGCGTCCCACATGTGCATGACGATGCGCGGAGTGAAAAAGCCCGGTGCCACGATGGTGACTACCCAGCTTTTGGGACGTTTCAAGACCGACGAAAAGACTCGCGCCGAATTTATGTCCAGAATTTACGCCCCGCGCTAATTATCGTCATTTTAGTGTAAAAATAATTGTGGCTGTTACTCCGGTAACGGCCTTTTTTGCTTTTTATGGGGCGGTTTTATTGTGTAAGAATTATCGTGTCCGGCTTGGATAAATTACAGATAAAATAACTGTCAAAATTGGCGTTTTTAGCGAAATTTATGGATTTTTTGTCCATGACGCTTGGATTTTTTGTCCATGGGAAAAAATCTCCGGGGTGCTTTTTTTGCTTTTTTCCAAGGTATCTTTATATCGGTGTTGGAAAAAAGGAGTCACAATGAAAACGATGTTCTTCAGGAATTTGACAAGGGGCTTTGTGATAGCAGGTGCTGTCATGGCCTTGGTAAACTGCGACAGTTCTACTGCTGCAAACGATAATCAGAATACTACCGATCCGACGGCTGTTACCCCCACGGATAATCCTGCCAATCCGGGCGATCCTACGAATCCGGTGAATAATCCGGTCATCGATTCCGCAACCGGCCTGCCTGTCGATCCTGCTTTGAATCCGACCGATCCCGCTCAGCAGGGAACGGATTCTATCGTTGATCCGAATAATGACCCTTGGGCGGACCCTTGTGTGGCCTCTAGCTTGCCGAACGCTTGTGGCGACGAACCCGTTCATGGTATGATAGACACGATTTTGACGTCAGTATCCAGCAGCTCCGAAGGCATCGCTGATCCTGTTCCGCTTTCCAGTTCCAGCGCTAGCGAAATTCCGGCAAGTTCGGCGGCCGAAGTTTCTTCTTCTAGCGAGGCTCCCGCCGTGTCTAAAATTTTCCTCGCGAACGACAAGGAAGAAGAAAAGAATTACATGGAAGTCGAGTACAAGACGAATACCGGCTGGGATGGGGAAGGAATCCTTGCGTACCCCAAGCGCTTGACCGACAATCCGGACCAAAAGCATGCCGTCGTGGTATGGGGCCCCGGTGGTGGTACAAAACCGAGTGCTTACGAAGGCATGATTCGTAGACTCGCTTCCCACGGCTTTGTGGTGGTTGCCCTCAAGGAATCTCCGGGCAACGCGACCCAGGCTATCAAGGCTCTCGACTGGCTCGATGGGCTGAACAAGGATTCGAACAGCCCGCTGTTTGGCAAGCTCGACATGAATACGGTCGGTTGCTCTGGCCACTCTATGGGCGGTCTTGAATCTGAACAGGCCCTCATCAAGGACAGACGCGTGCTTACTGCATTCCTCAACAACAGCGGTGACTGGGACGGTGTCGGAGCTATGAAGGTGGCGGCCGACCGGACTATAGCTATCCTTTACGGTGAAGGCGGCATGGAACGCGGCAACGCCGAGAACGATTACAACAACGCAAATGTCAAGGCACCTGCATGCCTTATCCAGATGACGGGTGGCATGGGTACCGAATGCTACGACGTCGCTCCTGGCCGCAGGGAATGTGGTTACGGTCACGGTTCCGGTTCCTGGGACGGCATGGCCGCTACGGTTGCCTGGATGCGCTGGCACCTCGGTGGTGAAGAATGGCGCAAGGCGGACTTCGTAGGCACCAGCGGCAAGTACATCAACGGAAACATCGCCGGCCACGATGGCAAGTGGAAAGGCCAATGTAAGAATTTCTAAGAAACTCCACACTCACTCCTTACACCCCGTCCGAATGGGCGGGGTGTTTTCCTTAAGAACGCCTTGCTATTCCTTTGGCATTTTTTATAATTACCGTTGAAAAATAATCACTAACCACTTTCTACTGTTTACTAACCTATGAACGCTGCAATTTTGACTAACGAATTCCCGCCGGAAATCTATGGCGGTGCCGGTATCCACGTGAAGTTCCTGACGCAGGAACTTGCAAAACTTTGCCACATCGAGGCGCGTTGCTTTGGCGTACAGAACGTGAACGAAAATAACATCCACGCTCTCGGCTTTTCGCGCAAGCTCGGGCTCAATCCCGAAGATGACCGTTTCCAGAAAATTTTCAAGCCGATCGATATCGATCTCCAGTGGGCGGCATCGCTCAAGGATATCGACGTGATTCATTGCCATACGTGGTACAGCCACTTTGGCGGCGTGCTTGCTAGCCGCCTTCTGCAGTGCCCGCTGATCTTGACGACGCATTCCCTGGAACCGCACCGTCCGTGGAAGGCGGAGCAGCTGGGTGACGGCGGCTATGCCATGAGTTGCTGGATTGAACGCACCGCTTACGAAGCCGCCGATGGCGTGATTGCTGTGAGCGAGGGCATGAAGCGTGACGTGATGAAACTTTACGGCGTTCCCGAGGATCGCGTGAAGGTGATTTACAACGGCATTGATCCGGATTTCTATGCGCCGACTTTCGACGAAAGCATCCTCACCAAGTGGGGTGTCGACCCGAAGCGTCCGTATGTGCTGTTCGTGGGCCGCATCACGCGCCAGAAGGGCATCAGTCAGCTGATCCAGGCGATTCCGCAGATTGATAAGTCCGCCCAGGTGGTGCTCTGCGCAGGCGCTCCGGATACTATTGAACTTGCCGATGAATGCAAGGCTCTTATCGAGGACGTGCAGAAGACTCGCGACGGCGTGGTCTGGATTCAGGAAGCGGTTCCGCATGAAGAACTCCGCGTGCTTTACAGCAATGCGACCGTGTTTGCGACACCTTCTCTCTACGAACCGTTCGGCATCATCAACCTCGAAGCCATGAGCTGCGGTACTCCGGTGGTGGGTTCCGCTGTCGGTGGCATTCCCGAAATCATCGTGGATGGCGAAACTGGATTCCTGGTGCCGCTCAAGGCGAAGTCCGAAACGGATTTTGAGCCGGCGGACCCGAAGGCATTCCAGACCGACTTTGCGAATAAGCTCAACAAGGTGCTCGGAAACCCGGAACTTGCAAAGAAGATGGGTGAAGTCAGCCGCAAGCGCGCTATTGACGTGTTCAGCTGGAAGTCGATCGCGAAGCAGACCTTCGACTTTTACCAGGAATGCATCGACCGCTACAAGAAAGAAGGAAAGAGGTAGCCGAAGCTTTGGTTCGGCAAGCTCGCTAACCTTTAATAAGAGGTCCCTGAACTTGTCGAAGGGCCAGCTAGGTTCTACCTACTTTCCCACAATCACCTTGTAGAATTCAAGGAATTGTGCGGGTGAGAGTTCTTCGGCACGGACAGTTGTCGGATAATCCAGGAGTTCAATGGCTTCCTGGATTTTTTTCTTGTCGTAGGCGCGGCCGAAGGAATTGGCGAGCGTCTTTCTCTTTTGCGTAAAGGCGGCGCGCACGAAGTCGAAAAATCCCTCTGGGGCCTGGAGCGCGTCGGCGCGGGGCGTGAGGAGCATCGTGGCGCTGTCTACGTTCGGGCGCGGCGTAAAATGCTCGGGGCCGATTTTACGGAGAATTTGCGTGTCGGCGTAGGCGGATACGAGTACAGATAAACTACCGTAGTTGCTGCTACAGGGAGTGGCGCAGATGCGTTCGGCGACTTCGAGCTGTACCATGCCCATGAATCCCTTGGTCAGGTGAAGCCGTGGCATGAGTCCGGCGATAATCGCGGTCGATACGTTGTACGGAAGGTTGCCGGTAACCCAGGGCTTGTCGTGCGCATCGAGAAATGCCTGCAGGTCGAACTTGAGAAAGTCGATGTTGGCGATGTGGAAATTTTCGCGGCCCTGGAATTTTTGTTGCAAAAATTCGACACACTGCTCGTCGATTTCGACGGCAGTGAGTTGCACGGCGCGGTCGAGCAGGTGTTCTGTAAGGGCGCCGTGCCCAGGACCGATTTCCAGTACGGCCTCGCCTTCGTTTGCGGGCAAGTCTCCTGCAATCATCTGTGCGGTGGGTACATCCAGGAAGTTCTGTCCAAATTTGCGGCGTCGTGCTCTGTCCATGGCCTAAAAGATAGAAACATAGACGGGGTACAGGGTGGCGCATCGGTTCCGCATTTCGTTTTTTCTATTATTACGATATGCTTATTTTTCTTGCAATTCTGGTGGTTGGACTAGTCCTGGTTTATATCAACCTGAGCACCCTTGCGAAGGGGCTTCCGGGAAAAATCATTGCACTTGCGGTTTTGCTTGCCATTTTTGCAAGCATGTTTTTCCGCGAGACGCTTGTCGGTGCGATTGTCATTTCGTTTTTTGCGGTATGGCTTTGCCAGTCGCTGTTGCTTTATATCCCCTGGACTCTGTACAGGATCGGCTATTACTTTACGCAACCTCACCACCTGAGCCGTCACAAGGTTCGCCGCGTTAGCCGCTGGCTTTTGGGAATTACGGTGGGCTTTACGGGACTGATTTTTGCGTTCGGGGTTCCGCACAACGACGATTACAAGATGAACCTGAAGACGATCACCTTGCCGTTGCAGTATACCGAAAGCTTTACGGCGGTGTTTTTTAGCGATGTCCACATCGATCCGCTGTTCAGTCGGCAGAAGCTTGAGCGCCTGGTTGCCGACGTGGATTCGATTGCGCCGGACTATCTGCTTTTTGGCGGTGACCTGATGGATGTCCCGACGACGACGCTTTCGGCATGGGGCTATGATACGTTATTCAAGAAGATGACTTCTTCGGCCAAGATTGCCGCGGTCGCCATTAACGGAAATCACGAGGGAATGCAGGAGCGGGGCAGCTCCGATCCTGATTCCTGGATGCGCGATGTGGGTTTTGTGGTCCTCGACGATTCTACGGAATGCATTGGACTTGCCTGCTTTACGGGCCGTACGGATTTCCAGGTGGCCCGCCGTCGCGGGACCTTGCGCAAGCCGCTTACGGAGCTGATTCCTGTGATGCCTGCCGAAGCCAAGGATTCCCTGGAAGTAGATTCGTTGAAGACGGCTTCTGCGAAGGTTGCTGTAGAAGATTCTTCTGTGGCACCTGATTCGGCGAAGGCGGATTCCATTGTCATGGTGGACGATCCGCGTCCTTGGATTCTGTTGGACCATCAGCCCAAGGGAATCGAGAAAAGCCATTCGGGACGTTTGCCCGATTATGCTTTTTCGGGACATACGCACGACGGACAGTTTTTCCCGGGAACGATCGTAATCAACTGGGTATGGAAAATTGCTTCCGGGGTTGGTGCCCTGAGTGGCGTCTACTGGATCGTGAGTTCCGGCTTTGACTGTTGGGGACCTCCGGTGCGTTTCGGATCGGATTCTGAAATCCTGGTCATCAGATTCAAGGCTCACGAGCCATAGGAATTTGTATGGAACAGTCTTTGTTGACAAATTTGCGCGATGTTTTTACGCCGGCTGTTCGTGAGGCGATGCGTCGCAAGGATTTGACGCAAGAAGAACTTCTGATGCGTCTTGGTTATTCGCGCCGCACGTTGCTCGATTCCTTTTCGATGGAAAAGAGGTGCGAACTGGAGTTTCTGCTCGATGCGCCCGCAAATGAATTGTGGAATTTTTCGCCTGAACAGGCGGATGATTTCGAACTTGCCAGGAGAAGTTTTGAACAACGTTTCTGCACCGTTGAAGCGGTGGAATGGGCGAAGAAATTTCCGGCCCGCGATTTAGAGCGTCTAGGGATGATTTGCGGCACATCCGGAAAGAGTTTTGCGGAACGTTTCAAGTCGGGGCTTTTGCCGCGCGAACTGATGAAGTTCATGGGCGTGGTTTCGGTTGCTGCTTGGAAAAAGGCGTATGCCGTTGCGCAGGGAACCGTGAATCCGCAGGTCTATTCGGCGTGGATTCGCCTTGGTGAATTGCAGGTGAGGCGCCCTTCGGGCGAACTGTGCCTGTTCCGCGAAATCATTGCGAACAATATGATGTTCTTGCGCCGAAACGCCTTTATGCTTCGCGAAAATTTACGGCAAGTCGTCGTCGATACCTTGAAAAAATGCGACGTTACTGTGTTGCAGGTTCCTGCCTTTATTACGGCGCCTGCTCCCAGGGCTGCGTTTTTCTGGAAGGGGTTGCGGCCGGTTCTGCTTTTGCCGACGTCCCGTACAAGTGACAGCGATTTTTTGGAAGCGGTGTCGCACATGGTGGGGCATCTCTTGCAGTCGCATAGCAAGCGTCCGTGTCTCTTGACATCGAAACTTGCGGCGGAATTTGCAGAAAACGGCTTGCGTGAAAATAACCGTGACGCCCTAAAGGATCCCTGCTGTAAGGAAGCGGAACGTACGGCGGAAAATCTTTTGCTGACCGAGGCCGAGGAATGCGAGATTATTTGTACGGGGCGTTTTGCCGAAAGGCGCTGCATTGAATTTTTCTCGGGTAAGTTCCATGTGCGTCCGGGCGTTATCGTGTCGCGGTTGCAGCAGCAGAAAAAGATTCCTGCAAGAAGTCCGTTGAATGCGCTCAAGGTCGCTGTATAATGTTGCCTTCTTCTGTCAAATTCATCTCTTGGCCCTTCGGCAGGCTCAGGGACCTTACATCCGACCCCTGATCCCTGAAACCTAATCACTAGCCACTAATCACTGTCTACTTTTCTATGAATAAAGCTGCTATTATCGTTGCCGTTTCGATGCTCCTGAGCCGTGTGCTCGGAATTTTCCGTGAAATGCTTTTGGCGCATGCCGCGGGTGTGTCGCTCGAGAAGAATGCCCTCGACCTTGCCTTCATGATTCCGGACATCCTGAATCACGTGGTGAGTACTGGGTTCCTCTCGATTATCTTTATCCCGATTTTCACCGGCTACAAGGTGGCAGGTGACGAACGTGGCGGCTGGAAGTTCTTCAGCAACGTGCTGAACACCTTCGGGATTGCGCTCCTGATTTTGGTGGTGCCTGCGTTTATTTGGATGAAGGAGCTTTTGCAGCTGTTGACTGTTGACGGGGCCACGCCGGAACTGATCGAGCGCGCCACTTACTATGGCCGCATTATCTTGCCGGGGCAGGTGTTCATTTTTGTCGGGAGCATTCTGGTTGCGGTGCAGCATACCCGCAAGCAGTTCCTGATTCCCTCGCTTACGGGCCTGATTTATAACGTGGCGATTGTGGGCGGTGGCGCTTTGGGACTTGCGCTCGAGAAGTTCACCGGCACGAGTTACGGCCTCGAGGGATTCGCCTGGGGCGTGCCGGTGGGCGCCTTTATCGGCTTCTTTGCCTTGCAGATTTTTGGCGCCCGGCGTGGCGGGGTGCATTACGAGCTTCTGGTGCAGCCGACTCACCCTGATATCGTCCGCTATTTCAAGATGATGCTCCCGATGTCCTTGGGTGTGGGCTCCATGTTCGGTCTCGAATTCATTATCCGTAGCTTTGGAGCGAATTTCGGTACGGGCGGCATTTCGAGCCTCAACTATGCCTACCGTGTGATGTACACGCTGGTGGCGGTCTTCGGATTTTCGGTGAGCGTTACGAGTTACCCCGACATGGCCCGCCTCGTTAAGGAAGGGGATTTTGGCCAGCTGAATCGCAAAATCTGGAAGAGCCTTTCCCGCATGTTCTGTATTCTGATTCCGGCAGTGGTCGCCGTATGGGCGCTCAGTTTCCCTGCCGTGCGTATCCTGTTTGAACGCGGAGCTTTTCAGCGCGAAACCACCGAGGCGATTTCCGAGATTCTCCGCTGGTACTTGCCCGTAAGCCTAGGCCTTTGCCTGCAGGCGGTGCTGGTGCGTAGTTTTTACGCCTGTGAACGCATGTGGGTACCGACGCTTCTCAATACCGGCATCTTTGCGGCGACGATTCCTGCCTACATTCTGCTCGGCGCTCCCGAGGTGGGGCTCGGCATCAAGAGCGTGCCGATTATCGGTGCGACGGGTGCGATTCTCCAGGTCATTTCGATGATCTTCATGTGGGCGAAAAAGAACGGCACCGACGGTATGAAGGATGCCCTTTTGAACATGGTGCGTGCCCTGGTCGCTTTCGGTATCATGATTGCGGTGGCAGTGGGTCTTGACCGCGTCTCTGGCGATTTTGTCCGGAACGCGAATTTTGTTGTGCTCGTTGTCTATGCCTGTGCGGCGGGAATCCTGCTGTTTACGCTCACGCTCATTGTCCAGCGTTACCTGGGCAGCAAGGATGCGAAGGATATCCTGAACGAACTCCTTGGAAAGGTGCTCCGCAAGCTGCACCTGAAACATTAATATTGAAATGTCATTCTCGCGAAGGCGGGAATCTCCAGTTCTATTGGAATGATTTTATTTCAGTCCGTTCGCCCTGTAGAATTGGATGTCGGAAAGTACCTGGTCTACCCAGCTCTTGGTGAGCGGGGACTTGTGCCAGTTTTCGGGCTTTGCACCGATTTCAGGTTCCGGGTAGAATGTCGCGATGGCGTTCTCCTGGCTGATTCCCACTCGCAGCTGCTTGCTTAGGCGATCTGCGCCGATAAAGATTTGTTCGAGCCCTTCGCCTTCTTCGAGAGCGAGGATTCCGTGTGCGTCTTTTTGTCCGCGGAAGTCGAAGTTGAAATTCGACACGTGCCGTATCAGCGACATGAGAAGTGCCGGGTCCAGCTTGTAAATCCGTGAGGCCTCCATAACGGGAAGCGCCGTCAGTTGCTCGGTATCCCAGGGGTTTCCGTTATATGTAATTTCCAGCGTGTGGGTGGTTTCTTCGCTTGTGATTTTCGTGGTGTAGCGGTTGCCGAGTTTTTTTTGCAAAAGCTTGTTCAGACGGATGCCCCTGTTCTTGAATTGCTTGTAGCCGTTCATGGTAAAGTGGAGCGTGTCATCGAGGCGCGTTATTATGGGTAGCGTGGGCTTTTCGACAATTTCGTTGTAGGCGGCAATCACGAGCGGCAAAACGTAGGCGAGTTCCGGTTCGGCGTGCGTCAGGTCGCAACTGGAATCTACCGCGATTTTCTGCAGCGTATCGAGTTTCAGTACGGCTTCTGCGGCGTAACGTTCAAAGAGCTTTCTCTCGTCGGTGTCTTCGCGATTTGCGGCAGGGAGGAATACGTAGGTGAGCGTGATGGTTGCAAGGATAAGGACGGTCGCGATCAGGGTTCGCCAGATTCTCCGATTTCGCGAAAGGACTTTTAGCCAACCCCGCACCTTGGGACTTCGCCCGAGGTAAATGGCGAGAAATACCAAAATGAGTGTCCACAATGCAACAAAAATCACGTCCTATATTATAGCAAAAGCGTTTTAATTTTATCTTTGTCGCTATGCTGAATCCATTAAAGAATGTCGTGGTCATTGGTGACCGAATCCTCTTGAAGCCCCTGGAATCCTCGAACAAGACGGGGAGTGGACTTTACCTGCCTCCAAGTGTCCGGGAACACGATGCCGTGCATACGGGGCTTGTGGTGCGCGTGGGGCCGGGGTATCCGATTCCCGTAAACCAGGATGGCGACGAAATTTTTCGCAGCGAAAATCCCGAAAACGTGAAGTACTTGCCCTTGCAGGTCAAGGAAGGCGACGAGGCCCTTTATCTGCATGCGAGCGGACACGAAATCGAGATCGACGGCGAACGCTACGTGATTATTTCGCAGAATGCGGTGCTCTTGGTGATGCGCCCCGAAGTCCCCGACGACATCGAAGGAATCCTCAGGGATTAGAACCAATTATTTATACAGTTCCAGGGTTTCTTTCAGCTTGGTCGCAACACCGTTGATCGTGTCGAACATGTCGCGCAGTTCTCCCTGAATATTGTCGAAGCGCGGAATGTCGCAGAAAAGATCGTTGCGGTAAACCTTGTTCGCTTGGTACAGGTCGCGCAGGCTGCGGAGAATTTTCGCCTGCTGTTCCATCTGCGTCTGCGTTTCCTTGCGGAGTTCTTCGAGCAGAATCTTTTTCTGTCTTGCCACGTCGGGATCGTTTTCGCGCAGAATATAGGTTGGCAGCGTCGCGAAGTCTTCGAACTTGGATGGCGAGGAATTGTTGTTCCTCATGGCGTTGTTTCGAAGTCCGATTCCCTTTACGGCGGAGTCGATAGAGATGGTGCAGCTGGATGTTCCGTGGAAATTGCAGCGGACGTGCTTTTCGACCTGGCGAAGCTCATTGTAGGGGTTGAAGTCTTCGTCGGTTTCGACGTACTGTAGCGGCACGTAGAGCGGGGCCGGTTCGCCTGCGACGGTGATGCGGTAGCAGATGCAGGGTTCCCCGTTGAAATCCTTGGTTTCGTACAAGTTGTTGCTGCTGTGGAGTAGCGTTTTTACTCTGCGGAAAAGCCCTGCGGCGTCGTAGACGTTGTCGGCGACGTTTGCAAGCTCCTTGAGCATGACCGACTTGACGATTTCGTTGAAACTTTCGTTGATGGCCTTGTTCGAGGTGGAACGTCCCCAGATGGGGGCTCCCAGGAACAGCGTGTCGATAAAGGTCGTGTGCGTCCTGCCGTTAAAGAAGGCGATCGCCTTTGCCATGTTGGTGAGCGCAAGCCACTTGCTGATAGGAACGTAGATGCCGTTCTGTGTGCAGATTTCTGCAAGCTTCCCGATGGTGGAAAGCGTGTCTTCGGAAAGCTCGATTTTCTTGATTTCTTCTTTCCAGGCGTTTTTTTCGTCTAGCGAAATTTTCAGGTTGTCGGGAACTTCGAAGTTTTGGGCTTTGCCCTGGCTCTGGAGTAGTGAACACAGAGCGCTTGGCGAAAGGTTGTCGGGCATCGAAATGGTGAGCGTGATTTCGTCGGCGATTTCGGCGCGGCCCATGGCATTTTCGGGGCGGATGTCGCTGCTCAAGATGACGGGAGCGTTTTCGCGGTCCTGTAGGGCGGCGCGGACGTTTTCCTTGGTGATGTCGTCAATCGGGTTGAAGTTCTGGAAAATGATAAGGTCGAATACGCCGAGCTTGGTCGGGAAACTGTGCTGGCGTGAACCTACCTGCAAGACCTTGTTGTCCTTGAATGCGGACGACAGACGCTTGACAAGAAACGATTTTCCCGAACCGGTACGGCCGTAAAGGTAGAAGGGCTCGTTGTTGACTACCGAGAGAAAGCCTAGGCTTAGGCAGGATTCCCTTTCGGGGAAGTCGGCGCACAGGACTTGCAAAAGTTCTTGAATACGTTGTGTCAGCGTCATGATTCGATCCTTCTTTATTCGCTTACTGTAGAATTTAACAAAACATCTTGTACTAAATGGACTAGACGTTCACCGGGGATCATTTTTTGGCGCGCAATGTAGATATTTTGGGGTAAATCCGGTGCCGTGCCGTGCAAAATCCTGAACCGTTCGGCATCTTTTTCCGAGATGACGAAAGCTTGTTCGGGGTGTGCGGCGATTTCTTGCAACAATCTTTGTGCGAAATTTCGGTCGTGGTCTTTCAGGAAGGTTGTCGAGGCGATGGTAATGCCTTGAGCCTTTATGTCGCTGCAAAAACGTTCCGGGTCGCCGATTCCGCAAAAAACGTTCACTTCCGTTTTGAGGGCGTCTTCGTCCTTGTTTGTTATTTTGTCTATAATGAAACGTAGATCGGAATCATTTCCCGTGCAGTGGATTTCTATGCAGTCGGAAGGGTGGTCCTTTGCGAGACTTCTGGAATTTCCGAGTGGCCAGAGATTTTGGATTTTGACAGGAGCCCTTTCCCACAGGAGGACGAACGTGACTGCGCCTGCCAGACGACTGTCCTCGAAACCGTCGTCGCAAAGGATGAAGTCGAATTTTTTGGCCTGGTCGAGCTCGTGGGCGAGGCGGTAGCGGTTGCGTGTCTCGAAAATTTCGACTCGCGGATTAGTGTGGAAATGTTTCCGGAGCATTGCCGCTTCGTCGTAGGCGTATTCGTGACAGAGAATGGCTACTCGCTTGTCTTGTGCGGCGAGTGTTTCTGTAAGCCAGGTGCAGAAGGGCGTCTTTCCTGCGCCTCCGGTTCGGTACGCCCCGACAACGATTAACCGCGAATGCCTTAGCGGTTTCCCTGGCCTAAGGCAGATCGCATGATGCAACAGGTAGGCGGCACGGTAACAGAGGACAATGGCTAAGCTCATCATTCTTCTTGCTCAAACCTCATACCTCAAAGCGGCAACGCCGCGACCTCGCTCCTACAGGCAGTTTCTCTTTTGCTGCAGGAACAAGTCGGCCAAAACGAGGGCGGCCATGCTTTCGACAATCACCGGGGCACGTACGGCGACGCAGGGGTCGTGGCGTCCGCGAGCGGCGAGCGTTCCGTTTTCGCCACCGCGACCAGCGGTCTTCTGTTCCTGGGAGATTGTGGCGGTCGGCTTGAAGGCCATGCGGCAGTAGATGGGTTCGCCGTTGCTGATGCCGCCGAGGCTGCCACCCGCGTTGTTGGTGCGGGTGCGGTAACGGTGACCGTCAAAGTAGAGTTCGTCGTTGTGCTTGCTTCCGTGCATACGTGCCGAGGCGAAACCGCTTCCGATTTCGAATCCCTTGCAGGCGGGGATGGACAGCATCGCCTGCGCGAGTAGCGCGTCCAGGCGGTCGAACACCGGTTCGCCCAGCGCCACCGGAGGATTCTTCACCAGGAGGCATACGGTGCCGCCGATGCTGTCGCCGTTTGCGCGTGCATCGAGTACGGCTTGTTCCATCTTGGCGCTCGCTTCCTTGTCGGGGCAGCGCACGGGGGATTCTTCGATTTGTTCAAGCGTAAGGGTGTTCAGGTCTACGGGGCCGCAGTCGACTTCGCCGATGGAATTCACCCAGGCGATAATCTCGGTGCCGTTCACCTGCTTCAAAAGTTTTTTCGCGACGGCGCCTGCCGCCACGCGCCCGATCGTTTCGCGGGCGGAGCTGCGTCCACCGCCACGGTAGTCCCTGAACCCGTACTTGAGGTCGTAACACAGGTCTGCGTGTCCGGGACGGTACCATTTCTGGATCTCGGCGTAGTCGTGGCTGCGCTGGTCCTCGTTAAAGACGGCAAACGAAATCGGGGTGCCGGTGGTCTTTCCCTCGAATACGCCCGAAAGGATTTTCACCTGGTCCTTCTCGTCGCGGGCGGTGGTCATTTTCCCCTGCCCGGGGCGGCGGCGGTTGAGTTCCGCCTGGACTTCCTCTTCGGAGATTTCAAGACCTGCGGGGCATCCGTCCAGGACCGAACCGACGGCCGGACCATGGGATTCACCCCAAGTGGAAACGCTAAAAATTTTACCAAAAGTGCTGGACATGCCCCAAAATATAGATAATCGCAACTTTTTATAAGAAATTATCCCATAAGGACTTAACAACCGAAAGAAGTTTACTATCTTTTACATTGGATTTAGGAGATTCCTGTGAAAAGAATCGGATTTATCATAACGATATTGACGCTGCTTCTGTCTTTAGAGGCGGTTGCTCAGCGTTATAACGACTTTGCCGGAATTCCGTTCGGAGCCTCCCGCGAAACCGTGATCGAAGAGGTGATGAAACTCGGATATGAACCTTACGGTCAGAGTGGCGAAGGTGAACGTGTGGTTATCCCCGTGTTCATGTTCGGTGAACTGCCGGTCCAGGTCGATTTCATTTTCAACAAGAACGACAAGTTTTATTCCTTCGAAATCCGTACCGGTCGTGTCGAGCGCGCGCGCCTGAGCAAGTCCTTCGAGGCGGTCGCCTATATGTCCGAGCAGTTTACGCTCAAGTATGGCAAGGCTTCCGGTAACCCCGCGATCGATGAAACCTCCACCCTGAAGGAAAATCTGCTGAACCTTTACCAGCAGTGGTTCTCCGTCAAGGTACTCAACATCTATACCGCGCTCGTGCAGAAGGACGGCCGCTATTTCGTGGTCGGCTCGGTAACGCACCGCAAGCTCGCCTCCGAAAAGAATACGGGTGCAAGCCGCAAGTCCGAAAAGGCCGTTTCGAATCAGCCGGTGTTCTAGCTACATCGTTTGTTTACAATACGCCTAAAAGCAGGCAAAAGAAAAACCGGTCATTAACCGGCTTTTTTTATGCATATCCTTGTGTAAAGGAATGTACGACGAGTCTTACGCCTTCAGCTTGTCCAGGGCCTCGTTCGGGCCGATGACGAACAGCACGTCGTTTTCCTTGAGCACGTAGTCGGCGATGTTACCGATCTTGGGCGTGGGTTCCAAGGGGTCGCGGATGGCGATGACCTGGATGCCGTACTTGTGCGTCAGGGAGAGGTCCTTGAGGGTCTTGCCGAGGAAAGCGTCGGGGCATGCGATTTCGACGATGGAGAAACCTTCCATGAACGGCAGGTAGTCGAGCATGTTCGGGCGGTTGAGCCTTTCCGCCAAGGAAATGGCCATGTCGCGTTCCGGATGGAAGATGTCCGCTACGCCGAGCTTTTCGAGGATAATGGTGTGGGCCGGGCTACTGGACTTCGCAATGATGTGCTTCACGCCCAGTTCCTTGAGGTTCAAAACCGTCAGGAGCGATGCCTGCAGGTCTTCGCCGATACAGCAGATGACGCTGTCCACCTTGGAAAGCGGGAGCGACTGGAGCTGCTTTTTGCGGGTGCCGTCGGCAACGACTGCCTGCGCCACTTGGTTCGAAATGTCTTGGATTTTTTCAGGGCTTGGGTCCACGACCATCACGTCGTGTCCGAGTGCGGTCAGGTGGCGGGCCAAGAAGTAGCCCGTATTACCAAGTCCGATTACTACGAATTGTTTAGAAGCCATAGGCTAAATGTAGTTAATAGCGCGGGCCCCCTCCCCTCAAAGCTGATTTTTAAGAGAAAAAATAGATGAAATTCTTTTTGAATAGTAGTCTAAAGAATTGCCCGCTGCGGGAAGCAGTTAGCCCACCATGATGTCTTCTTCGGCGTACCACATGCCCTGCTCCTGCGTCTTTGCCACGGCAGAAATCAGGAACAGTGGGCCCATTCGACCGATGAACATCACGAGGCAGATCACGATGCGGCCCGGAATCGAGAGGTCCGGCGTCAGTCCCATCGAAAGTCCGCAGGTACTGTAGGCCGATACGACTTCGAAGAACACCTTGAGGAATGAAACCTGTTCGATGGAGTTGCCCGCCGCTTCGGTTTCGAGCAACACAAGCGTTGCCACCACCACGACCACGATGGCGACCACGAAGATTCGCACGGCCTTATCGACGGTGGTTTCGGGAATGGTGCGGCCAAGAATCTGGGTCTTGCTGCGGCCAAGCAGGCGGTTGAATCCGAGTAGGAAAATCACGGCGGTTGTCGTCGTCTTGATACCGCCGCCGCAGCTACCCGGGTTTGCACCGATGAGCATGATAATCACGAAGAAGAACAGCGAACCCACGCTGAGCGCGGGAACGTTTACGTTATTGAGGCCCGCCGTACGGCTGGTGAAGGCCATGAAGGCGCTCGATTCGAGTTTCTGGCCGAAACTCAGGTCGGCAAAGGTATTGCTCCATTCGCTGAACATGAAGAAAGCGATGCTTACGAGGACGATCATCAGGGTAAATCCCGTGGCGATGTGCGTGTGCAACGACACCTTGCGGATGGCACGCTTCTTGAGGTCGAATACGTAGCGCATTTCGGTGATGGCCAAGAAGCCAAATCCGCCTGCGAGCGCGAGTACGCAGGTGGTGATGTTCATGAGCGGGTTCAGCTGGAACCGCATGAGCGAATCGGGGAACAGCGTGAAGCCTACGTTACAGAAGGAACTGACCGCCTGGAATAGGGAGCAGAAAATGCGGTCGTAAAGTTCCATGTCGCTGAACTGGGTGAAGTACACGACGGCACCGATGGCTTCGAGGCCGAAGGTAAAGGGGAGCACGGCCTTGAGGATTCGGCCCGCGTCAACGTTTCCTTCTTGCGTGTAGTTTGCAAGCAGTGCCGACTGGTGGTTGAATCCCGGGTGCATGCCTGCAAGCAAGATAATCACGGTAGAAATCGTCATGATTCCAAGACCGCCCGCCTGCATCAGGAGTACGAGTACCCAGTTGCCGAAAGAGGTAAAGCTTGCGCTGATGTCGATGGTGGAAAGGCCCGTGACGCATACGGCGGACATCGCCGTGAAGAAAGCGTCGAGGACGCCGACAGGTTCACGCTGTGCAAACGGGAGCGACAGTAGGAGTGCTCCCAAACAAACCAATGCGAGGTAGCCCGACACGATCATCAAAATCGGGTTGCCCGACTTTTTTTTGACCTCGGCCTTCTTTTCCACGAAGTCAAATGCTTCGTACCTAGAACGTAACATGGGTGCAAATATAGAATAAGGTGAGAGTCGCGACAAGCATAAAATATGCTTGTCATGACCGAACCGATCTATATGCACGCGAAGCGTGCCAATATAGAAATTAATCCCTATCTTGCCTAGGTTTTGGTGGTTTTCTACATTTGGGCGCGTATGAAGAATTTACGTGCCGTTTTGATGCCGATTGCGATTTTGCTTGGGATTTTGCTCCCGCAGGCGCACGTGCTTTCGCCCCTGATGCCGTTTTTGATCGGGACCATGATGTTTTTGACATTCGTGACAAAGATTCCGCCGCAGACGCATGGCTACACGTTCAAGATTGAAATTCGAGCCCTAATTGTGAGCCTAATCCTGGTGGCGGTAATTGCGGGTATCGTGAAACTTTTCGACCTTCCGCGCGAGGTGCTTTTGGGGGGCGCGATCATTGCGCTTTGCCCGCCTGCAAACGCTGCCCCCGCCATGGCGAAAATGCTCGGCGGTTCGGCCTCGCTTGCCTTGAAGATTTTCTTGAGTGGAAACCTGATCGCCTGTTTCTCGATTCCGATTGTGTTCGGTTACCTGACCGGCACCGATGCGGAGCTGAGCGAAATCGCGATGAAGATTTTCAATACGATTCAGCCGATTATCAGTATTCCGCTCGCGTTTGCCTTGGGACTCCGCGCGTTCTACCCGGAACTTGCCGACCGTGCCGCGAAATTCCAGAAGTACACCATGTTCGTGTGGACTTTCTCGGTGTTCGTCATCTTGGCGAAGGCGAGCTACGACATCCGCGAAATGGGATTCTCCGATTTGTGGAATAGCGGAAAGCTCCCGATGATGGCGGGCATCTCGCTGATTCTCTGCATTCTCCTTTACGCCCTCGGCTGGTATGTCGAAAAGAATCGTCGCCCGATTGAAAGTGCGCAGAGCATGGGCCAGAAGAATACCACGCTCGTCATCTGGATTTCTACTTTGTATGCAGGCCCGGTGGTGGCGCTTGCCCCGACTTGCTATGTGGTGTGGCAGAACCTGGTGCTCAGCTATTTAAGCGCAAGGATTAAGCCTAAAAAGGACAACGCGCCATAACGTCGTTGCACAAAACGCATAATGCATTTGCACGTCTTTGCGAGGAGCGTAGTGAGCCTGCCGCGAGCGAAGCGTGGTGGTGGCAATCCATGGGGGAAATGTGATGAATCATACTGAGCTTATCAAGCGCCTCTTGGCCGAACAGGACTTAAAGTACCGTGACTTTCACGCGTCGCTGTTGCCGAATATCGAGAAGAAATCGATTATCGGCGTGCGCGTACCCACGATGCGAAAAATTGCGAAGGAGTTTGCGGAAAACGCTGGTAAAACTGCCGCGACGAAGGGGGCTGCGAAGGGCTCCGCAAAATTCATGCCGAAGGATGTCGCGAATTTTTTGGACAAGCTCCCGCACAAGTATTTTGAAGAAAACCAGGTGCACCTTTTTGCGGTAGAACGCATCAAGGACTTTGACGAATGCCTGCGCCGCATAGAGCAGTTTCTCCCTTACATCGACAACTGGGCCGTATGCGACGGCAAATCTCCGAAGGCACTGCTCAAGGACGAAGCCCGCTTTTACGCCAAGATTTGCGAATGGTTAAAGTCCACCAAACCTTATACGGTGCGATTCGGCGTGAACATGCTGATGAACTTTTTCCTCGATGAACGCTTCAGCAAGGAGCACCTGAAACTCGTTGCCGCCATCGACGAAAATCTTTTCGATGACAACGGCCGCGCGGAATGCCCCACCGACCGCTACTACGTGCAAATGGTTGTCGCCTGGTACATGGCGACCGCACTCGCCAAGCAATGGGACGCGACCTTCCCCTACATCAAGAATCGTAAGCTGTCCCCCTGGATTCATGCGAAATCCATCCAGAAAGCCTGCGAAAGCTACCGCATCACCGACGAACAGAAGAAAATC
>NZ_CAMVDO010000028.1 GCF_947166265.1 uncultured Fibrobacter sp.
CGGTCGCGAGCAACAACTTTTTCTCTTTTCTGGCTCATATTTTCTTAATCCGCTCAGTCAATGTTTTCAAAATCTTCTTTTTCGGCGCCGCAGTGGGGGCATACCCAATATTCGGGAAGTTCGCTAAACGATGTTCCCGGCAAGGCGTCTGTGCCTGCTTCTGGATCCCCGTACTCCGGATCATATATATAGTTGCAAATATTGCACTGGTATCTGTCAAATTCGCCCATAAAAAAACTCCTTTGTGCGTTCTCTTATATTATCGACACAAAGGAGATTTTTGTAAAGCAAACCCCATTTTTTTCAGGATTTATGCAGCTAGCACTTTTAATCAACCTCCAGAGGCCAATTACATTGAGCCACGGAATGGTCAATTTTCGCAAGACTTCTGTTTATCGTATTCACTGTTGAAGCGGCACTTTCAAAATAATCTTTCCAATACCCGATACCACGCTTCGTCCAGAAGGCGTAGAATTTATCAAGAGCAGCTTCAGGGGTTGTTTCGTTAAAAAAAAGTTTCGCCTGATACTCATTTTTTTAGGCCTATGTTGTTTTTGATGAGCAACGAATAAAGGTACCCCTATGTCTTCAGGCTCTAAGTCCCGTGAAAAAAACATTTCACTTTTTTCTGACGTTAAAACCTTCCCGCCATTGTCTTCTGCATATTCATAAAACAATTCAATAAACGCAGCAACCTTCTTGCAAAACTCTTTTTCTTCCACAGAATCCTTATACTTTGGATCAGTAAGATTTCGGCTCACAACTTCAATACTATAACTATTCTCGTTGCCACCATAAACAAACTGAACAGACGCAGTACGATGACGACAATCTCTATGATTCACTAAGGGAATTGCAATGTAATCCGTACCTAAGAATATGCATCCCAGAGAGAGCATGTCGTTTTTATTCTTCTTTCTTACAGAATAGTACAACCCATCATTTTTTCGCTTATCTTCGAACCAATCGAAAAAAAACTTGTGCATTTTTTCTAATGGATGTGGCATAAAAAGACTCCTTCATAATTATATTTTCACCGCACTTAATATACCTTCCAAAGAAAATAAAGTCAAGTGTTTCTTTACAAAAAATCTTTTTTTGAATCGTAACACCAATTTTTCTATATATTGCCTGCATGGCAAGCTTCGGCTATAGTTTTTTGTTAGTACTGACGGCATTCATCTGGGGGTCGGGTTTTGTTGCCCAGATTGAAGGCAACGCTTTTGGACCATTTTCGTTTTCATGCATCCGATGCTTTATAGCTGCCGGGTTTCTCACCCTGGTCTTCAAGGGACTTGACGCATTGGGAAAAAGTCCGCGCAGGCCGCGCTCCCCCGCCGAAACCAAGCTTCTTTGGAAAGCGGGATTCTTTTACGGGCTCGCCCTTTGCACCGCCATGAACCTGCAGCAGCTCGGAATGTTCCTCGGCACCTCCGCCGGAAAATCCGGGTTCCTTACCGCCTGCTACATTGTTCTCGTGCCGGTCGTAAGGCTCATTCTTGGGCACCGCATTTCGGCAAAGACATGGTTTTGCGTCGCGATCACCACCATCGGGCTTTACCTGCTATGCATCAAGGACGGCTTTTCTTTGGAGCTTTCGGACGGGGTTTCGTTGCTTTGCGCGTTAGCCTTTTCGGTCCACATCCTAGTCATTGACAAGTTCGCAAATCGTGTTGACCCCATTCGCGTTTCGGCGATACAATTCTTAACCATCGGCGTACTGACCGCCCCGCTGATGATTATTTTTGACCTCAAGTTTCCGGAAATGGACTTTAGCACGATTGCCGCAGCGGCACTCAACCCGCGGGCCGTCGCAGGGTTATGCTTTGCCGCCTTCTTTTCGAGCGGCATCGCCTATACGCTACAGATTGTCGCACAGGACAAGGTGAACCCCACTATTGCCTCGCTCACGATGAGCCTCGAATCGGTATTCGCCGTACTTGCGGGCTGGGCCATTCTAGGAGAACTGCTCTCGGCCCGCGAAATCTGTGGCTGCGCCATCATGATGGTCGCCATCATCTCCGCACAGATTAAGCGATAGTCTTCTTTTTGCGAGGCCAGCGCCTTTTTTTCCGAGTTTTGAGAGCAGCCGGCTTACGCTTTTTCAAAAGCAGCAACCCACCCACAATCAATACGACACCTACCAAGAGCGAAAGCAAGGCACTACGGGTAACGCCTGCGACAATGTAACTTACAAAACTGATGGCCGCAACACTCAAGGCATACGGCAACTGGGTATTCACGTGATTCACATGGTTACACTCGGCACCGGCACTCGCCATAATCGTAGTATCCGAAATGGGTGAAATATGGTCGCCGCAAACGGCTCCTGCCATGCAAGCAGAAATGGAGATAATCATCAGATTCGGATCAATGCTAGAGAATGCCGCCACCACAATCGGAATCAGGATGCCGAACGTTCCCCACGAGGTACCTGTAGAAAAAGCAAGACCAATCCCCACCAAGAAGATAATCGCCGGCATAAAGTTCATAAGCGAAGAAGCGCTTCCCGAAACAAGGCCCGCCACAAAGTCCTTTGCACCAAGCGCATCGGTAACGCCCTTCAGACTCCAGGCGAGTACTAGAATAATAATCGCAGGAACCATCGCCTTGAAACCTTCGGGCAGGCACTCCAGGCACTTGCGGAGTTTCAGCACTCGACGTCCCAAGTACCAAATCACCGTCACGATAAAGGCGGCAAAGCTTCCAAGAACTAGGCCAACAGATGCGTCACTTCCGCCAAAGGCATCGACAAAGCCCTTATGCGCCTCGCCACTTGCAAAGTAACCACCCGTATAAATCAATCCGACCACACAGAATAAAACCAGCATCACGATCGGGAATATCAAATCAAGCACCGTTCCGCGAGGCTCTTCATCACTGAGTTTTTCCATCTTTGTTTCAATCATTTCGGCCGCAGATTCAAACTTTTTCATCGGTCCAAAATCCACTTTCAAAAGCACCAGGGCAAAAAGGGCCACGATCGTCAACAACGCATAAAAATTGAAGGGAATCGCCTTCACAAAAAGGCCGAGCCCATCTTCACCCTCGACAAAACCCGTTACAGCCGCCGCCCAGGAACTCACCGGCGCAATAATGCAAATAGGGGCCGCCGTTGCATCAATCAGATAGGCAAGCTTTTCGTGACTGAGTTTAAACTTGTCTGTAACCGGACGCATCACGCTACCCACCGTAAGGCAGTTAAAGTAGTCATCTACAAAAATCAGCACACCAAGAACAATCGTTGCAAGCTGTGCTCCGACCTTGGACTTGACATGCAATTTTGCCCAGTTTCCAAACGCCGCCGCAGCCCCCGACTTATTCATCAAGGCTACCATCGTCCCAAGCATTACTAGGAAAAAGAGTATCCCCACGTTCCATGGATCGGACACCTGCTTGACCATACCATCCTTGAACACGGCATCCAGAAATCCAGAGAAACTTCCCTGGCTAATAAAAAGGCCGCCAATAAGGACACCCACAAACAAGGACGAATAAGCTTCCTTGGTAATAAGGGCCAAGACAATGGCTACTACCGAAGGAATCAAGGCCCAAAATGTTCCATGAAAAAAAGACACCGCTTCTACAGCTTGCTGTTCCATAAGAGTCTCCTTTATTTGCAGGGCAATTATAGCAAATAGTGATTAGTTAAAAGTGGTTAGTGGTTAGGAATGATGCGTCAGGTTTCAGGTGTCTGGCGTAAGGTCCCTGAGTGGTACACTGAGCCTGCCGAAGTGCAAGCGCAGCGCGTCGAAGGGCCATGCGTTGTAAAGGCGAACAACGGAAAACACATCCCACAGTATACTCTTTAAAAATTTTGAATTTATTTTATTTGTACATGGGAATGTAGAATTCACTATGTTCGCATGGGGTTGGATTAATTATTATGAAAAAAATCAAGTTTCTTTTGCCGGTGGCAATAGCCGCTGGATTTTGGGCCTGTGGAGACGACAATAATACAGCCTCTACAGAATGTGTCACTGAACAATGCCTTATTGATAAATATGGCGAATTTAACGCGGATTCGGCAAATGCGGCCAATCAGCAGAATCCAAAGGACGATTCTACAGCCGCAAACCAGAACCCGGACGATCCGAATAATCCGCTTGGCCAGAATAACCCCCAGGACCCTAACGAACCTCAGGATCCCAACGATCCGCAAGACCCGAACATCCCTACCTCGTCTAGCGAGGCCGGAGCACAGCAGCCCGAATCTTCGGACTCCAATCCGCCTGTAGAATCTTCGAGCAGCCACCACCATCATTGGGGTAGCAGTTCTTCCGTCAGCATAATCCCCGTGGAATCCAGTTCGAGCGAAGCGGTTGTTGTTCCGCCGACACCGGGCAGCGATTTCAAGGAACATTTCCGTGATGAATGCCCCGTCGCAAGCATTCCGAAAATCGGAAGCAACCCGAAGCTCCCCGATCCGTTTACCGCATTTGACGGTTCCAAGGTGACCACAAAGGCTCAGTGGAAATGCCGCCGCGAAGAAATTTCGGCACTTCTCGAAGAAGTTGAACTCGGCGAAAAGCCGCGCAATCCGGAAAAAGTGGAAGGAAGCTACTCCGGCGGTTCGCTCAAGGTCACCGTTACAGACAAGGGAAAAACCATCAGCTTTAGCGTCAAGATTTCTGGTGCAGGCACCAAGGACGCCCCGAAGCCCGCCATTATCGGGTTCAGCGGCGGAAGCCTAGACTATTCCGGCCTGAATATCGCGACGATTTCGTTCAATCCCGATGATGTCGCCCCGGAAACGACCCGCGGCAAGGGAAGGTTCTACGACATCTACGGAAGCAACCATAGCGCGGGCGCAATGATTGCATGGGCCTGGGGCGTAAGCCGCGTAATCGACGCCCTCGAAAAGACGCCCGAAGCGGGCATCGATGTACACCACTTGGGTGTTACCGGATGTTCTCGCCTTGGCAAGGGCGCCGCAGTGGCAGGAGCCTTCGACGCACGAATTGCGCTTGTCATTCCGCAGGAATCCGGTTCCGGTGGAGCTTCCAACTGGCGTAGCGCCGCCAAGGACAGCGAAGCCCAGCCGCTCAGCCACGCCTGTCAGGAAGCCGCCTGGTTCCGCTCCTCGCTCTGTAACTACGGTAACCGAATCAACGACCTGCCCACAGACCACCATTACCTGACCGGCATGGTCGCCCCGCGCGCGCTCCTGGTTCTCGACAATACCGGCTGGGTATGGCTCGGTGAAGGCGCCAGCTACGCAAACGCCATGTCCACAGTCGAAATCTTCAAGGCCCTCGGGGCCGAGAAGGACTTCACCTACAGCAAGGCGGCAAACCACATGCACTGCAGCTTCCCTGCCGAAAACAAGGACGAGCTCACCGCCTTCGTGAAAAAATACCTGTTCGACGACAAAACTCAAAATACGGGTAAGATCGAGGCGAAGGGCGTAAGCTACAACGCGGCGGACTGGCAAGACTGGACAACGCCCACTTTGAATTAAACCATCCTATAAAAAAAGGACAAACACCCAGACCCCCGGCGCAAGTCGGGGGTTTTTGCTTACTTTTTTGAATATTTTTATCTGTTTTGGGGGCATTTTGCCCTTGACAAAGCCCCTAAAATTTTCTCTATTTGCGCATACAATTTTTAGTTTAACCCTTAACGGAGAAACAACATGCCTTGCGGAAAGAAAAGAAAGCGCAGGAAGATTGCGACTCACAAGCGTAAGAAGCGCCGTCGTCGTGACCGTCACAAAAAGAAACTTCGCTAATATCCGTTAGCATTCTATTGTGATTTCCTGTTAAAGACGGAGTGTAAAAGCTCCGTTTTTTACTTTTTTGTTTTTTATAGGGCTTGCCCAAAGGATAGAAGATGATTGATCGCAACAAGCATTTCCTCCGCCTCATGGACTGGAGCGAAGAAAAAATCCTGGAAACTATCGATATTGCCTCCCGCCTCAAGGCGGAAGTCCACGCCGGCAAGGTGTCCGACCGTCTGCACGGCCAGAACATCGCCATGTTCTTCGAAAAGCCCTCTCTGCGAACTATCACCACTTTCCAGGTGGGCATGAACCAGCTCGGCGGCCACGCCGTATTGCTCGCCCCCGATTCCATCGGTCTTGGCAAGCGCGAAAGCGTCAAGGACGTCGCCCGTTGCCTTAGCCGCTGGGTGAATGCCATCGTGGTTCGCTGCTTCAAGCAGGACCTGGTGGAACAGCTCGCCGAATACGGTAGTGTGCCGGTCGTGAACGCCCTGACCGACGACTACCACCCATGCCAGGCAATCGCCTTTGCCCAGATGATCAAGGAAAACCTCGGCGGATTCAAGAACGAGGGTGGCAAGCCGAAGACCGTCGCCTTCATCGGTGACGGCAACAACGTCGCCAACTCTTTCCTCGCCCTCGCCTCCAAGGTGGGCATGAACTTCACGCTCGCCTGCCCGAAGGGTTTCGAACAGCCCGCGAAGGTGGTAGAAGAAGCGGAGGCCGGCCTCAAGAAGCACGGTTGCCAGTACCGCGTATTCCACGATCCGAAGGAAGCCGTCAAGGACGCCGACATCCTTTATAGCGACGTTTGGGTTTCTATGGGTCAGGAAGGCGAAAAGGCCACCAAGCAGAGCCACTTCTTGCCGTTCCAGATCAACGACGAGCTCCTGAAACTCGCTCCGGCTCACTGCAAGGTCAGCCACTGCTTGCCGGCTCACCGCGGCGAAGAAATCACGGACTCCGTGATGGACAACCTCGACGTGAACATGAGCTTCGAAGAAGCAGAAAACCGCCTGCACGCTCACAAGGCTGTCTTGTGGCAGGTGATGGAGCCTTTCGCTAAATAAGCACGCTTCTCGGAAAAAATATTTTTGAAAGATGCCCGGCTTAAAAGCCGGGTTTCTTTGTACACGGTGTCACGGATATTCCAACTTGGAATAAGATTTTCAAAAAAAATTGTACCGCTTTTAAAAAAAAGAGGTATATTAATGATTGAGCCCCTCTGGTGGATAAGAAGAGTCGGCGTCGCGGCTGGTCCCTCCTGACAGCAAAAGCGAGCCGTAGGTCTCTAGACGAGACAGACCCACCAGAGCGGCTTTTTTTTATTGGTTCATTTTTCCGAAATTTCGCTATTCTACACGCTCAAGAATTACAAGGGCGCGGTCTTGCGTACTGTTCGGGATAGTGTAGAAATGCTTGTCTACAAACTTGTAGCCAAAATCTTCGGGATGAAAAGTCTTGAGTTCGTCTGCGACGGCGGGGCCTTTCATAAAGAATACGCGGCCGCCCACCTTGAGCGAATTGGCGATGCGCGGAAGCGTCTTTTCCATGAGTTCGAAAGCGCGGCTGATGACTCCGTCCACGGGGATAGTCATGCTGCGGCTCGTGACCTTGTGACCGAACACGTCGATACCCTTGAGGCCCATTTTTTCGATGACCATGTTGAGGAAGTTGATGCGGTTCGGGCGCGGTTCGCACAAAGTAAGGCGAATGGAGGGGTTCACGATCTTGAGCGGAATTCCCGGAAAACCGGCGCCACTCCCTACGTCAATCATGCGGGCAGGCCACTTGGGCACATACGCATTAATCAGCGTACAGTCGGCATAGTGACGCTCCACCATCGTTTCAAAAGCGTTCAGACGCGTCAAGTCCTGGTCGTCGTTATTCGCCCGGAGCAGCTGGTGAAATTCCCAAATCTGCTTGAGCGTTTCGGGCTGGAGTTCCACGCCGTAGTAATGCAGTAACTTGTCGAGACCTGCAAGAGAGGGCGTAACGCGCTTGCCGTTAAACAGTGGAAAGTCGGTTCGGGGTGCCTTGAGGTGCGGCACGAAGTCGCGACCTGCAGCAGACGCATTGCGGGACGGTTGACGGGATGTTCCGCCTCGAGTTTGCGAGGACTCCCTAGAAAACGGTTTCTTTGACCAGTTACTTGCCATAAGTGCAAAGGTAGAAATAAAAAAGGGGACAAAAAGGGATAATTTTTCTGAAAAATACGTGTATAGTATAGAGGATCAGGAAAAATGAGAAATCTATACTGCGCCAAGGTTTTATTCACCGCCCTTTTTGGGGTAACAGTCGCCGCAAGTCAGCCGCTAGACGAAGCCCGCGTTTTCGAATGGTGGGACAACGGAATGATCGACGGCGACGAAGCGAAAGAAATACTCGAACGGTTAGAAGAGGGAAATATGCAAGAAGCCTGCATTCTCGCCGAAGTGTACGCATTGGAAAATTGCGCACTTTCCGAGGCCGTTCCCGAAAGCGACCAGAATGCAGCCCCGAAAAAAAATGTTCACCCAGGCCTAGCCCCTCACGGGTACGCGGAATGGCGCGGACGCACGGATTCCACCGGCCATCTCGAAAGTCAGCGGGCGGAACTGCACCTGAACTTTTATCGCTACACCCTCAGGCTAGGCACCCAATCGCTCCTCACTTACAAGAATGCAGGGAGCGAGGCGCACTTCGGCCAAATATCGACCAAGGAAATCCGTAGCGCGATTCCACTCGATACACTATGGGGAACCGCCCTTCTTTACCCTATAGGGAAATTCAGAATCGGAGCGTTACTGGATACGGCAACAACGACACGTGCAAACATCGGGTTCGCCCCCGACAAGAAAACGGAGCTTGAGCTAGCCTTTTGGCAACATCGGCACACGGGTAACAGCGAAAATGGCGACAATAGCGGCAATGGCGACACGACATCGGGAATCCACACCACCGAAAAGTATTCCGTCTCCGCACAATTCAAGGGGAATTGGGGAAACCTGGCCGCCTGGTGGATTCCTGAAAACAAGGGAAACTTTCCCTTGTTCAAGCTCCAACTCCACCATCGGGAAAACACGGAATACGCCACCGTCGGATGGAATGCGGACGCCTACCTACACGGAGAATCTCTGCCGCGGGAATCGCACCTGAGCGCGACCATCGAAAAAAGCCGCTTCTGGGGAAGTCAGACTTTCGCGGTGACTGCCGTTGATTCGTGGGAAAGTAAATTCGGCGTGAACGCCCGCACCATCATTCCGCTTGAAGGAGACTCCAGCAAGACGCGTATCAAGGTGAACGCCGAATCGGGACCGCAGCTCTTGAGGGGCGGTGCGAGCGCGACCTGCATGCAGGCAGAGGAGCGCTGTAGGCAAAATGACCTGGCCCTAAAAGTCAAATCCACGTGGAATATAGGGAGCGGAAGCACTAGAAATCGAATGTACAAGCAAGAACAGGAACGAAACCTCGGCGAAAAAGCAGCCCCCAATACACAAAGGACACGCCGCAAGGAAAACGTTCCCTTGGCAGGCCGAGAGCAACTGGTTTTTACGGGAAAAATCCGCTCCAGGCATACGAGGGGCCAGGGCTTTGCCACGCCTCTTTACGAGGCGGGCGCCGCCTACGCAGCAGATGCATTCAACAGCACGGGTGTAGCGGTTGCGTTCCCGAAGGGATCGCCTGCCCGCGAACTCCAAATCAGAAGCTCCGCCGAGGTAGGCACCGACATTTTGCAGCTGTCGCTCGCGGTCACGTTTCGGCGTACCGCCGAAACCCCGCTCCACCCGCTACACGCGGCATTCTTCGCCAAGATTCACTTCTAAACTACTTTTAAAGCAGTTTTCAGGCTTTCAAAATGCTCTTTTAACGCTACGGGGCATATAAGAGTCACAATTTTCCACTTTTTATACGCCCCGTTCTAGTTTATCTGCAATCAAAAAGCACTATTTCGCAGAGATAAGCAAGGTAACATACGTATAAACAAGCCCGTTTTAAGACTTTTATATGCCCCCATGCTGCCAAGAACAAGTTAGTTTATTTACAAATTCAAAAAAGGGGCATATAAAAAGCATTCTTTATACAGATTTATATGCCCGCCCCCCCCCAAATCTGGCACCTGAAACCAGCCACCTTTATCTACTGCCTGCTCCACAAGGCGCAATAAGTCTGCGTTCTCGCGGAAAGGCGTTCATCCTTTAGGATTTCGCGGATTTGCTTCTTGTCGAACCATTCCGCCTGAATTTCTTCGAGTTCGGAATCACTCGGGCAGATCTCTCCACCGGCCACACCAACGACAACGACATTTCTCTCGTTCGAGAAACCTACCGCCGAATAACTCGGCTTCCACACCTCGTCAATACGCATGAGCGAAAGCCCCGTCTCTTCGCGGAGTTCGCGAGCAGCCGCCTCTTCGTAGCTTTCGCCGGGGTCAATTAGGCCCGCCGGGAAATTGTAGATGCTCTCACCCACGGCCATGCGGTATTCCTTGCAAAGCAACAATTTTTGGCCGGTGCAATCATGCATGATCATCACGACGGCATGCGGTTTCTTTTCGAGCATATCCTTGATTCCCGTAATGTCGGGATTACGACTGATCATCTCGTACGTCTTTGACTTGCCACTGACCGTTCTGTAGTGGATATTGTAGCGGGTAATGAATTTTCCCTGATGGATTTTTTCGATCGATTCAAATTCCATAATCACACCCCCTGAATAGTTTCATAATAAATACAGTCGTGCGTGCATTCGCCCTTGAACGCCCCTTCGCAAATGGGCATCTTGTAAAGCATCTGCGCCTCGTCCTCGTCGCGCGAAATTCGCTTGCGCACATAGCCGATATCCCTGAAATTCGCTTCTTTACCCTTGATGAATGCAGCGCAAGTATTCACCCACACCACGTTGCAGTCCTCATGGGCGCACAAGTCGAACGACCGTCGAAAATCGTAGGATCCCGTCGAAAACGACGGTACAATAATCAGCGTGAGCTTAAAGCAGCGCATCAACTGCTGCATGTACTCCGTTTCCAAGAAGTCCCTACAGACCATGATCGCAATGCGGCCAATCCCTTCGAAATGCAATATGTTCACAACAAGATTAGAACTAATCTGTTCCAGATAGCCGACACCGTCGAATTCCTTGCGGAACGGGTTCTGCTTATTCTGTCTGCAAATCACGTTTCCGAACTTATCCATGATCGTCACCACGTTGCGATTCTTTTCCCAGTACGACGGCAAAATAATCAGCGACGGAATCTTATCTGCCTCGGCGGGTGAAAGGGACTTGATCTTGTTCACAACAAAATCCGTCATTTCGGCATTTCCGAGAAGTTCCGGAAATACGACGATATCGCTCTCGTTTTCTGCGGCTGTCCAGATCTTTTTCCAGATAAGTTCGTTGTCCTTGTCAAACGACGAATTCTCGTAGGTAATGTTGAAATACTGGACCTTGTCCTTGTCTGTCAGCTGCATCTGAAAATTCTTTTCAAGACGCAAGGGGGTCGCCGCAATTTTCAGGGCGTGACGTTCCCTGAACCGTGGGAAGAACTCGCTTTTCAAGAAAAAGTGCTTATCAATCAGCTCGCCCAGCACCGAATTTTCCATCACCAGAATATTGTACAGAAAACTTTCCAGGTGATTGTAGCGATGAATCAGTCGGTGCTTACGCTCCCAAATGCAAGAGCAACGCGGCAAAAGACCGATACCGACCGATTCGCGGTTCGTATTCAAGACTATCGAGAACTTCTCCTGTTCAAACTCCTCGATGGCATTTTTCAGGAGTTTTTCCATGGAAAAGTCTAAAATCCGCAACAGGCCAAGCAACGCGTAATAGTCCCCCTCCGATTCGAGGCGCAACATCAGCGCGCTCAGACTTCCGAAAAAATCTTCCGTCAAATCGGCGGCGTCCAGCTTGCGAATTGAGCCACGCTCTGCCACGCCCCCTTCTTGAAACAGAGTACCGACTCCCGCCTGAACAACCCCATAAATTCGGTTCTTTTCGGCAGGAGCGATGCAACTATACTTGACGAAAAATTCTTCCGAACAGGTGTTCACTAATTTCGAGCACAGTTCCGCGACAATGTTATAAAGGTTCGGCATAGGTAGTGACTAGTCATTAAAAATAAAGAATGGACTTGTTAAGCAATTAAAAATTAACAATGCATCATGAGGATGTCATCCTGTACGAAGTGCTCAGGACAAAAAATGCGAATTTCAGATGTGAGCAAAATCACATCGCTGTCTTCCTTTACACTTTTTTCCTAAAAAAACGACGTTTTTGAGGGCATCCGTCAGATCGTATACAAACCTGTTTACTTCGGTAAACACGAATTTCACCCTAAGTGTGGTTATTCCAACTTGGAATATGTATCTTATAGCTACCCAAACACTCCCTGACGGCTCTAGGTTACCTCCTTTACCCGGAGCCGTCCTTTTTTTATCTTTGAGTCATGTTTATCGCAGCCATCATCGGGGCTATCGCCTTTTTGCCCTCCATCGCGCTGAATATCGCGCTCGCCTGCGGCGCCCCGCTCGGAGCCTACGCCATGAACGCCCGCTACAAGGTGATTCCGCCCGAGGTCCGCAAGGCATTCATCGTGCCGACCACAATGCAGTTCGTCGCCCTTTTCGTGTTGCTTTCGGCGGGGCATGTTCTGCCCGAGATTATCCCGTTTATGGTGACGCGCATTCTCGCGTTCTTCTTTGCGCTGTACCTCACGTTCTATACCGCGACGGTCCTCTTCAGCACCGCCCACAAGGAACGCACCGTGATGGGAAGCTTCGCCGTCGTGACAAGCATCTGCTTCTGGATTACTGCTTTTGGCACTTTAAGCTGGGAGTAATATATGGCCGAAAAGGATCAAACGCACATTGTTCAGCGCGAAAAGGAGATGCCCGACCAAGTCGGGCATGACAAAGGCCATCCCAAGCATAATTACCAGCGCGACTTGGATTATATTATCCGCAGGCTGGAACGCACCGGCGAAGTTCCGACGCTTTTGCTGCACGCCTGTTGCGCACCGTGCAGCAGCTACACTATCGAATACCTGTCGCAGTACTTCAAGATTACGCTTTTCTACTACAACCCGAACATCGCTCCGGACGAAGAATACCGCCACCGCGTCGAAGAAATCAAGCGGTTCGTTGCCGAATTCAAGACGAAGTATCCGGTCACGCTGATCGAGGGTGAATACGACCCGAAGAAATTCTACGATGTCGCACGCGGGCTCGAAAACGAACCCGAAGGTGGCGCGCGCTGCCGCAAGTGTTTTGAATTGCGACTCGCCGAATCGGCCAGACTCGCGGAGGAACTGAACTGCGAATACTTTACCACCACGCTCACCATCAGCCCCATGAAAAATGCGCAGGTGCTGAACGAAGTGGTGCAGGAGCAGTGCGATATTTACGGAATCAAACGCCTGCCCAGCGACTTCAAGAAGAAGGGCGGCTACAAGCGCTCCATCCAGCTTTCAGCAGAGTACAACTTATACCGACAGAATTACTGCGGATGCGCGTATTCCAAGCGGGATGCGGAGAAGCGCGAAGAATCGCGCTAGCCATTATTCTCGACTGCGTCCGAGAATTCCGTCGATACAGGTTTCAAATTCAGAATCATTCTGCTTTTGATATTTTAGCAGCCCCGTATCATCGATCTCATAGAAATTATCTACATCATCAGCGTTGCACATTTCAGGCGGGACATTCACGATTTCCCGATGTTTTCCGACACAGGTCACATCTCCCGATTTGAGTGTTACAGACAAGCTATCCTTATAATAGGCATAATCTACATTAAGATCAAAGGTCAAACCATTATAAGAGAACTTCATGGATTTCTTCGTCTTTTCAAGAATGCTTATCCCATATTCTTCCTGTTCGTATTTCGTATCCGTATAATAGAACGGAGTCTCCAATTGAATTGAATTATGCGATCCTAAGAACATGAACAATTCCCACACAAAGACCGTCTGCATATAATCGTAGTCTTCACGGTCCGCTACGCGGTACTCCACCTTGTTTCCGTTGATTTTCATATACGTATCGTAGCCGTAATTACTGCAATATATTTTTTCTTCCCTATACCGGCATTGAGTGAAGAACCAGACCCCGTCTAGCTTACCGGAGGTTCCTCCCACCAAAATAAACGACTCATCATATTCCGTCTGGTCCACTTCATACCTGTCCGGCACATAATGGTTCGTGAGCAAGAGCGTATCGCCGCGGAAACTATAGGCATATCTTGACGTATCCCTATAATAAAAATCCGGATTATAGACAATGCTTCCGCTCTGATTTACGCAACCACCATTAACTTCAAGAATCAGCATAATGGAATCGCTCGCGGAACTGCGTACCACCTTTCCTGATTGCATGACACGTGCCAGCGCATACTGAGATTCAATCTGATTCGCTTCGTCAGAATGATCGGCAACATTCCCGCTCACGTCTTCGGTAAAGCCCGCACACCCCGCAAGCAGGGCGAGGCAGCCCATACAAAAGGCAAATACGTTTTTAATTTCATTTATCTTCATTATCATTCCTCCGTTTTTCACTTAGGGGAAACAGTTGCAAGTTCAACCGATAAACTCGATTGCACCCTTCGTCTTCAGATACGATATCCTTGATCCGTTTGCGTAAAGCCGCAATTTCTTCTACCAGGCGGCGGTAGGCATTTTCGCTAATGCCCAAGGTAAAGCCCGAGATGTCCCGTTCCTCTGCAGGAACATTATCCAGCGCATCGGCAGCCAGTTGCGCCACCTGTTTTTGCATCACCTTCATGGACGCCGACAACAAGGCGGGATCGCCCGTGAGTCCCTTATTTATTTGCACGTAAGTTCCGTCAGGACGCCGTCCCAGCAAATTCGCACGCACCATCAGTTCCAGCGAGTTGCGGACCTCGCCCGCCGTCACCTCGGGAATACACATCTTCGCAATATCCGAAGGCTTGGCCCCGGGCATCATCGGAGCAAGTTCACGCACGACAGGATTCACCCAGGAACGATAATAGTCAAATGCCTCGGCTCCCAGGACACGCACCCCATTCCCCTCCATCAGAGCGCGCATCCGGGAGAAAGCCTGTACACGGGAGCGTTCGTCCGGCGCATCGCAGAATTCCACCAACAGGCAAAAATATTCCTGACGGTATCCGGAAAGTTCCATGGCACGCGCCACCTTAAGAGCGCCGTCTTGACGGAGACGCGTCTTGCCGTCGCAAACCAGTTTCAGATATCCCGACGAAGAAAAGCCCGCCAGTTTTGCAAACTCACGCCACGAGAAATACGAGGTACGCTTGCGTTCCTCGTAGTAATCGCGCATATAGCGGCGGTAATCGTTGTATTCCGTAATCGGGTTCATATTCTCGCAAAATGGCATGCCCGCAAAGGTAGGTATCTCCCACCCATTCAAGGCCATCACGTGTTCTATATGTTTCAAAAATAAAGAAATCTATGAAACAAAACAAGAGGAATTTAAATAAGATTGCCGATTTTTATTTAATTAGGCAATTAAAAACATAGTTTTATGAAACGCAATGTTTCATAAAAGAGAAAACCCCGCTACAGCGGGGCAAAAATTGCAGGGAAGCAAATTCGCTTATTTCATCTTCTGGCGAAGACTTTCCAGACGGTTAAGCGCATCGATGAGGGTTTCGTCTTTCTTGGCGAAATGGAAGCGGATCAGGTGATTCACCGGTTCGCGGAAAAAGCTGGAACCCGGCACTGCGGCGACACCCACCTTTTGCGCGAGGTCGATACAGAACTGGTCATCGGACTTGTAGCCGAATTCGCTGATATCCATCATCACGAAGTACGTGCCCTGCGGCTCGGTGAACTTGAAACCTAGATTGCGCAGACCGCCGGTAAAGATTTCCTTCATGTGCGTGTAATGCGCCTGCAGTTCCGCGTAGTAATCGTCGTCGAAATTGAGGGCGGTGAGTGCGGTTTCTTGCAGCGGCGAGGCGGCCCCCACCACCGTGAAGTCGTGAATTTTCTTGATGTTGTTCATGACGGGTTCGGCAGCGAGCACATAGCCCAGGCGCCAGCCCGTAATGGAATAGCTCTTGGAAAGGCTGGAACATTCAATGGTGCGTTCGCGCATTCCCGGGAGCGTCGCAATATAAGTATGACGGTGCGGAGCGAACACGATATGTTCGTAGACTTCGTCGGTGATTACATACAAATCATATTTGATAGCGAGGTTCGCAATAATCTGCAGCTCTTCGCGGGTAAAGACTTTTCCGCTCGGGTTCGACGGATTGCAAAGTACGAGCGCCTTCACGCCCGGCTGTTTCATGGCATCTTCGAGGACGTTGGCATCGAAGGTGAAATCGTGCGGGTCGAGCGGCACGTAAATCGGAGTCGCCCCACTCAGAATCGTATCGGCGGTGTAGTTCTCGTAGAACGGCGAAAAGATGACCACCTTGTCGCCCAGATTGCAGACCGACATCATCGTAATCATCATGGCTTCGGTACTGCCACAGGTGATGACCATTTCGGTTTGCGGGTCGTAACGCAGTCCGCTGAAATGCTCCTGCTTTTTGGAAAGCGCTTCGCGGAAATTCTGCGCACCAATCGTAATCGCGTACTGGTGCGGGCCCGTATGGGCGACTTCGGCCAGGCGGTCTTGCAAGGCCTTGGGCGGGTCAAAATCCGGGAAACCCTGCGACAAGTTGATTGCACCGCAAGCGTTCGCGATGCGCGTCATGTGACGAATGACCGATTCCGTAAAATGTTCCGTACGATTGCTTAAAGGTTTCATGGGAGAAAATGTAGAAAGATGCTGTATTTCAGAGGTCAGAACTCGGATTTCGGAATTTAAAATACGAATAAAAAGCATTAAAAGGGCTGCAAAAAAAGAAAAATCCGCTTTTTCGTAATTATCCGAATCAGATTATCCGTTTTGGATAATTAATATGTTGACATAACCGAAGCGGGTCACATATTTCGCCAGAACTCGTATTTAAGTAGACTTTTGGCGAAAAACATACACAATTTTCGCCAAAACTCGTATTTTCGTTGACTTTTGGCGAAAAATATTATAGATTAACAGTATGAGCATCATTGGAAGAAATACCGAAATTCAGCTGCTGGAGCGCCACGTCGCCTCTAAAAACGCGGAATTCATCGCCCTATACGGTCGCCGTCGCGTAGGAAAGACATTCCTTATCAACCAGACATTCAAGGACAGATTCGCCTTCTCAATGACAGGCGTCTTAGACGGCAAGAAGGACGAACAAATAAGCGCATTCCTAGACGCGATGGACATCTTCGGATATGAAACCAATGAGCGCCCCCAAAATTGGATGGAAGCGTTCTCGCAACTACGCAAGGCATTATCAAGCAAAATTTCAAAAGAGTCACCCTGCATCGTTTTCATCGACGAAATTCCAAGCCTTGACACGCAAGGGTCCGGATTCACAAAAGCCCTCGGACATTTTTGGAACAGTTGGGCCGGGAACCAAGACAACTTCAAACTCATCGTATGCGGTTCGGCAACCTCCTGGATGATCAAGAACCTCATTGATAGCAAGGGAGGACTCCACAACAGGATTACACACGAAATAAAGCTTTTGCCCTTTACGCTCAAAGAAACCGAAGAATACCTGCAGTCCAAAAATTTCACCTGGACCAGGCAAATGATTTTGCAGTCGTACATGTTCACAGGCGGAGTCGCCTATTACCTCAGCCTTTTCGACGAATGCGAGAGTCTCGCACAAAACATAGACAGGCTCTATTTCTCGGAAAATGGAGAAATGCGCCGCGAGTACAAGCGACTTTTCAAAACACTGTTCAATGCGGCAGAGCCCTACATGCGAATCGTGGAAACCCTCGCTCAAAAGAAGCAAGGCATGACGCGCAAAGAACTTATCGAAGCTATGAAATCCGAAAAAGGAGGAACGCTCTCCGAACAATTGCAAAATCTGGTAGAATGCGGTTTTATCCGAAAATACATGGTGCGAGAAAAAAAAGTCATCAAGGAAAACAGCGGAATCTACCAACTCATCGACCCATTTACCCTGTTCCACCTATATTTCAATGACAAGGCAAAGGGCGACAGCCGCTTTTTGGAAAACCACATCAACACCCCCGTCATAAACACTTGGCTAGGGCTTTCGTTTGAAAAAGTCTGCCTGCTCCACGTACAGCAAATCAAGGCCGCGCTCAAGATAGACGGGATTTCGACACAGCAATACTCCTGGCGAAGCAAAAGCAAAAAGACACCGGCTCAGATAGACCTGATAATCGACCGCGCAGACGGAATGATCAATCTCTGCGAGCTAAAATATTCCGAAACAGATTACGCCCTTAGCGAGACGGAATACAACAAGATGGAACGCCGTTTTGCCGCATTCCTCAACGAGGCAGAGACACGCAAAGGCATCTTCAAGACGCTCATTACGGCAAGCCCCTTGAAGAAGAACCAATACTCGGAATCTGTCGCCGTCAAACTGACTGCGGATTGCTTGTTTTAAGGAATAGCAAACGCCAGCCCATATAGTCTTTTATTCCACTATGTGCCATGTATTTTGAGGATCACCATTCTGGGAACTTTCTTGCATCCATTCACATATATCGAGGAATCCAGCCCCCTCGTATAACCTTATACAGGCATCGTTGTTTTCGGATTCAATTTTGCATTTCCAGGAACCTCGAGATTTTTTATTATTCGAAAGAATAATACGCGAATTTGCAGGGCATCCTGCGATCTTTTTCCTTGTAATCGCAGAAATTCCAACATCATTATTTTGGCGTAACTCTTCTAACACATATCCATCCGACTCTAGTGTATAGAAATCAATCAATCTCCATGACCCAAATTCATTCAAGTAACGACGGCGTTCTTTCTGTTGATCAAGATACCTACTAAATTCCGTTTTTAGATAAAAGGTACTGGAATACGCTATTTCCCAAAAGAGTGAGTCAGCATTCATCGGTACATTTGCTTCTACGACTGAATCACATTGGCTAAAGAATGGTTTAGCCAACTTTTCACACGATCGATGCATTTTCTGCACTTTCTTCAATGTGGACGCAAAGCCCTTGTCTGGAGACTTCTCTTCAAGCATTTTTTGTAGTTCTTTGTCCAAACGAATAGATTCATCACTTTCACCTATTTCCGCAAGCCCGCAAATTGTAAACATTTCCTCGCTTTCAGAAATAACCCGAAGTTCCCATTTTGTCCGTTGAGGACAGTCTCCCAACATTTTCTTGGATTCAAACTGCATCCTGTCCCTAGAAAAATGGAACCTGAAATTTTCACTGTTCGGGACCAAAAATCCAATATCAGCAACATCGCCAAATCTGCCTTTGGCGGCAAGATAGGTTGCCTGCCGAGCCTTGTATTCTTGGGCAATCAATCCAAGTTCCGAGTAGGAGTTCACAAAATACGATATAAGAATCCACACTAAAACTCCCATGCAGGCTACATATACCAAGGATACAAAGGCAATAAGCAAAGCCACCCATTTCAGCCAAGACACTGGAGCCAAGGGACACCCATCACCGTCAATATAGGTTCCCTTTCCTAAGTGGATTAAATCTATCACGCTCCAGACAAACGAGATTATCGACGCAATTCCAGTTAAGGTCAATATCAACTTGACTACGCCATGTTTCGTATTTCCACAATAGAAATCATGAGCGCCAAGTAATCCCAAAAGCAGAGCCAATACCGCAGCCACACTGGAATTTCGAGGACCATTTTTTCCTAAGCCAGCACTATTTGGAGAATCAGGAGAACCAGTTCCCAGCAATTTTGCACCACACCGGTCGCAGAAAAATGCATTTTTAGGGACTTGTTTACCGCAGTTATGACAAAACATAAACTTTGCGCCTTACGATGATCGGATATACAGAAAATTTACTCTGAAAATGTAAACGGAATCGTAACGGTAGTGTTACCAGACTTCACCTTGCTGAACTTCCAGCGGCTTACAGCATTCTTGATTTCGTCATCAAATTCGCCGTAACCGGTCGTAGAAGAAGCAATGGAGATGCTGATGATTTCGCCACCCGGAGCGATCGTGAACTTCAAGGTAACCTTACCCTGGAAGCCCGGTTTCTTCTTCAGGAACTTGTTGTAGATGTGGCGGAGACCCGGAGTACGCTGACGCACAACCTTCATGATGTCTGCAGCGGAACGAGATCCACCACCGGCACCCATGTCGATATCGCGTTCTGACGGGGTCTTGACAGAGCCCTTTTCCCTGGTAGTGATACCGCCACCGCCGCAAAGGAGGCAAGCGAGTTCCTCATTTTCTTTGTTCTCCTTCTTTTCGGCGTAATCGAGGTTGAAGCCACCGTCAGCCTTAGGGCGGCTACGGCTCTTACCCGTCGTCTGGAGACCGGCAACGTCCTTCAAAACCTTGTCGATATCCTTAGCGAGCTTCTTAGTGAACTTCGGATTCTTCATCAGGTCGTATGCACGAAAAGAAGTGTCCTTCAGGACCCGTCGTCCAAGCAAACCTAACACCAATTTCATTTCCTTTACACCCATTTCATTATTATGATCTTCATCAGACGCATAAAAAAATCTCTTGAAGCCAGCCTCATAAATATAATCTACATCATATAACCCAACAAGAAGAATTTTGTCGTCCTTCCCAGACTTCTTAGCAACAGAATACAGCATCTTGGATTCATTAAACATCACCTCTCCAAATGTCAGCGGAGCGAGCACACTATTCTCAACATCCCAGGCAGACAAGGTTCGCGTAGAATTAGAGGCTGCCGTAGAAACCTTGCTGCCGGATTTTGGAGGTTTCAAATCCGTCGGAGGCCGTATGCCATTTTTTCCAAGACCTTCCGCCGCAAAAAAGTTACCCTCATTATCGACATAGGCACTATCAGGCACTCCTTTTTTGGTGGAATACCATGCCCACAGGATTCGCCCTTCATCTGTCGGAGTGTTTTTTACGACAGCGACGGCTCTACTATCGCCGTTACCGTTTTCTAAAAATTTTCTATAGTAAACTTTGCAATGATTTCCTGCGGCAAACGAAAAACGCAATTCGGGTTTATCATCAGAGCCAACATTTTTGCCATACACTGTAGGCACGTCCTTCCACTCGGCCAACTCTGACCTATAGCAATCATCTGCAAATGAAAAACCGCATACCAAAAGCAGCAGTAAAACGTTTTTTTTCATAAATCCTCTTTCCTGAATTACGTTGTTTGAAATTTTCACTTCGTTTCACTAGCATCAAGCAACAGTTTATAAGGATGAGCATCCCTATTCCCCTTAACAACATCGTCTAACAGGAACTTCAGATATTCCTGGATTTCATCATTTTTAAGGGAATGTTCTAAAACATAGTCATAGAATTGGAAATATTTCTCACTGATAATTTTTTTCTTTTTTAGCAGCAAAAAATTAGAGAGGGTCGTGAGTGCATAATCCGTTTTTCTTTCATTTTCAGGATTATTAAAAACGCCAACCCTTTTTCCGTTTTCACAAAAAACGGAGAAACCGACGCTACCCTCGCGTTCAATCATATGGATGAAGTCCGCAATATCCTTGTCCTTCATTATGGAACTCGAAAATTTTTCCGTGTATTTTATCTGGAGTTGCTTTTTTTGTCCAATCCACTGTTGTATGGCAAAGACAAATCCCGCTATGACCGCTATTTTTTCACCATAGTCAAGGAACAACGGAAAACAATCCTTGCAACAATTCATAAAATTCATCAGCACATCCTATAATGTTAATTTTCTTACACCAAATGTAAACAAAAAAAAACAATGTCAAGTGTTTTTGCGAAAAAAGCCTTTTTTTGGCGAAATTTTTACAAAAAGAGACAGCGCGAGGGTCTCAAAAAGCCAAATGTTGGAAAAGGCAACAAAAATGCCTAAAATTATATTGGAAAAGGTAACACAATTTACTACAAAGTAATAAAAATATGGTGTTTTTGATTAAAAATCAACGAAAATGAGATTTTAGTCAAAATCAAATTTTTTCCTTAGATCAAATATGGATTGCCGCGTCGCCTACGGCTCCTCGCAACGACTTAAAAGCTTATTTTCTAAATTACCTCTTATGTACGATCCGCGCTTTTTACCCATCTGCAAAGAAGACCTGGAGGAACTCGGCTGGGACTATGTCGATGTGATTATCATTAGCGCGGACGCCTACGTGGACCACCCTTGCTTTGGGCATGCCGTGGTCGGTCGCCTTTTCGAGCATGAAGGCCTGCGCGTAGCAATCCTTCCGCAGCCGAACTGGCGCGATGACTTGCGCGACTTTAAGAAGCTGGGCCGCCCGCGAATGTTCTTCGCGATTTCGAGCGGCATGGATTCCATGGTGAACCACTACACCGCCGCCAAGCGCCTCCGCAGCGACGACGCCTTTACGCCCGGCAACAAGGCAGGGTTCCGCCCGGATTACGCAACTTACACCTACGCGAAGATTTTAAAGAAGCTCTACCCCGATGTTCCGCTGCTGATTGGCGGACTTGAATCGAGCCTGCGCCGCGTGACGCATTACGACTACTGGAGCGACAGACTTAAGCCTAGCATCCTTTTCGATACGCAAGCCGACATTCTCGTGTACGGCATGGGCGAAAAACCGCTCAAGGAAATCGTGCGACTCCTGAAGAAAGGCGTACCGTTCTCCAGTTTGCATTCCGTGCCGCAAACAGCCTACCTCGCGCCCAAGGGACAAATTCCTACGACCAAGCAGTGGGAAGACCTGCGCCTTTATAGTTACGAGGAATGCCTCGCCAACAAACGCAATCAAATCGAGAACTGCCGCAGGGTGGACATCGAATGCAACAAGTGGTTCCAGCGCCGCATCCTGCAAGATGTCGCGGAACAGACCGTGGTAATTAACCCCGCGTACCCGCCGCTCGAATACGGCGAACTCGACGAAAGTTTTGAATACCCCTACGCCCGCGAACCGCACCCGCGTTACAGAAAGCGCGGCAACGTGCCTGCGTTCGACATGATCAAGTTCAGCATCAACACTCACCGAGGCTGTTTTGGCGGTTGCAGTTTTTGCGCCATCAACGCACACCAGGGCAAATTCATCGCGAGCCGTAGCCGCGAAAGCATTCTGCGCGAAGTCGATTTGATTACGAAGATGGACGGATTCGCCGGCACCATCACCGATTTGGGCGGCCCGAGCGCCAATATGTACAACATGCGTGGCCGCGACCCGAGCCGTTGCCAAAAGTGCGCACGCCCCAGTTGCCTCACGCCGAAAGTCTGCGACAACATGGACACGCATCACCACGAGCTCCTGGAACTTTACCGCGAAGTGCGCAACCACCCGAAGGTGAAGCACCTGTTCATTGGAAGCGGCGTGCGTTACGACATGCTGCTGCAAGAAACCGACGACAAAGAACTGATCCGCGACCACGAAGAATACGCCCGCGAACTCATCGACTACCATGTGAGCGGGCGCCTGAAGGTGGCCCCGGAACATACCAGCGACGCAGTCCTTAAGCTGATGCGCAAGCCGAGCTTTACGCTGTTCCATAAGTTCAAGGAATTCTTCGACGACGAATGCAAGCGCATCGGCAAAAAACAGCAGATTATCCCCTACTTTATCAGTAGCCATCCGGGCTGTACCGAAGCCGACATGGCGGAACTGGCCCTGGAGACAAAGCAGTTGGGGTTCCAGCTGGAACAGGTTCAGGACTTTACGCCTACGCCCATGACCATCGCGACGGAGATGTTCTATTCCGAAATGACTCCCGATGGAAAGCCTCTTTACGTGGCGAAAACTCCGGAGCAAAAGAAAAGCCAAAGGCAATTCTTCTTCTGGTACATTCCGGAGAACCGCCCGCAGATCCGCGCCACCCTGGAGCGCCTCAAGCTGGGCAAGATCGGGCGCCTGCTCTTAAGCCGCAGCGCAAAGGCCGAAGGCAAGGAATTCTTCCCGAGCAAGGAGCGCGAAGAAAACGAAGTCTACCGCCAGCGCGAACAGCAGAAACGCGAGCAACGGGCCGTCACCATCGTGCCGCAGAAATCCGGCGACAAGGGCCGCTGGGAAAACTCCGCCCGCAAGGAACGCCGCGCCGCATTATTCGGAAACAATGGAAGTGGCGAGCCGCGCAACGACAGGCGCGAAGGTCACCGCGACTTCCGTGACAACAACCGCAACAGCAATTTCGGCAACGGTGAGCGCAAGAGTTTCCACAGCGACCGCAAATTCAACCGCGATCAGAATCGCGACTCGCAAAGCAATCGGAATTTCCGCGACAACCGCAACAACCAGCGCGGCAACAACCAGCGCGGAGGCAATTCAAGCGGCGGCAAGAACAATTCGCCGGTGCAGTTCACCTCGTTCAAACGAGGCCGCTGATTCTTGCACCTCGACAAGCGGCATTTCAAGAATCTGCATTTCAACAGAAAAGGCGGCTTCCAAGTACTGGAGAGCCGCCTTTTTTAAACTTATTTGACTTCGCTAATTACGCAAGCTTCTGGAAGAAATCCATCAGCAAGTAGAGAGCGGGGGCTGCGAGGTAGAAAGAATCGCAGCGGTCGAGGACTCCACCGTGACCGACAAACAAGTTGCCGGAATCCTTGGTACCGCTCCAACGCTTGAGCGCAGACATCAGAAGGTCGCCCACCTGACCCGCAACAGTCACCAAGAGGCCAAGGCCTATCGCCTTCGCCCAGTCGATATTCACGTTAAAGCAACCGAGAGCGGCGCTGCACTTTGCCCAGTAGGCAACCCATGCTACCGTCGCAATGGAACCCGCAACAGAACCTTCCCAGGTCTTTTTCGGGCTGATGCTCGGCGCAAACAGATGACGACCAAAGGGGCCCTTGCCCGCAGCGAACTTTCCGAAGAAATACGCCACCGTGTCGCAGAGCCAAACGCCTGTCATCACCAGGATAAACGGATAGCAATGTTCAAAGCCCTGACCGTTCCCCATCATGAGCACGTTCATGCCACCCCAGAGGCCCACGTAAAGCGGGGCACCGAGCTGCATCACGAGCCACGGGAACAAGTGATCGATTTCCACCTTCGCGTAGGCCAAGCCAATGTAGATTGCAAAAATCACGAGGAAAGTCATGCCCACCACGTACGGCACGGCAGGCATACCAAAGTAACCGCCCTTGGAAAGCGCCCACGCGAGCGTCAAGGCTAAGGATGCCGCAAACGAAAGGTAACGGGTATCGGGGCCCTTGTACATCTTGGAGGCCATGCCCGCCCATTCCCAGGCGCCCACGCCCGCGATAAAGCACATCAGGCCAATGCGGCTGAAGTCGTTAAACCACAGCAAGAAAAATACAATCGGAATGGCGATAAACGCCGTGATCAATCGCTGCGCAAGATTACTCATGCAACACCTTCCCAAAACGTCTTTCACGAGTATTGAAGAACTCGACAGCCTTCAGGAACTCTTCCTTGGTAAAGTCGGGCCAAAGCGTATCCGTTACATAGAACTCGCTATAGGCGGCCTGCCAAAGCAGATAGTTCGAAAGCCTAAACTCTCCACCCGTACGAATCACGAGATCCGGATCGGGCGCTCCCTTTAAATAAAGATTCTTTGCGAATAAAGTCTCGTCGATGTCTTCGGTCTTGAGCGTACCCGCCGCCACCTGGGCTGCAATCGCCTTCGTGGCATCCACGATTTCCTGACGGCCACCGTAAGAGATCGCAAGGTTCAGCTGCATGCCCGTATTGTTCGCCGTCTTGTCGATAGCGGACTGGAGACTTGTACGCGGCTTGTCAGGCAAACGGTTCATGTTACCGATGACCGTAAGCTTCACGTTCTTTTCCATAAGGTCGGGAATTTCCTTGACGACCATCTCGATCAGGAGATTCATCAGGTAATCCACTTCCTTGGAGGGGCGGCCCCAGTTCTCGGAGCTGAACACGTAAAGTGTCATGTGTTCGAGCTTAAGGTTTACGCCCACCTCGACTGCATCGATAGTCGCCTGGGTGCCCCTGCGGTGCCCCAGGAAACGTTCGAGACCTCGGCTGCGGGCCCAGCGCCCGTTGCCGTCCATAATGATGGCGACATGTCTAAGCTGATTTGCCACGCAAACCCCGGACTACACCTTGAGGATGTCCGCTTCCTTTTCGGCAAGCAGACGGTCGATTTCGGCGATAGCCTTGTCGGTTGCCTTCTGGATTTCGTCCTGCTGTTTCTTGACTTCGTCTTCGGGCATTTCCTTGTTCTTCTTGAGGGCGTCGTTGGCATCGCGGCGAATGTTGCGGATTGCCACGCGGCCTTCTTCGGCATGCTTACGGGCGATCTTCGCGAGTTCCTGGCGGCGTTCCGTCGTAAGAATCGGAAGGCTCACGCGGATGCAGTTGCCGTCTTTCATCGGGGTAAGGCCTATGTTTGCAGCAAGGATAGCCTTGTCGATCGGGTCGACCATGGTCTTTTCCCACGGGGAAACGAGCAACATGCGCGGTTCGGGCACAGAAATCTTTGCCACCTGAGAAATCGGGGTCGGGGTGCCGTAATAGTCGATACGTACGTCGTTCAGGATAGCGGGGCTAGCCTGGCCAGCACGGATCTTGGAAAATTCACGTTCGGTGGCCTCGATGGCCTTGCTCATTTTGTCGGTATATTCGGACATAAATAGATTTCAGGTTACAGGTTAAAGGTTTTAGTTATTTCTTCTAGAGAAGAAATATACATAAAAGAGGGGCGGGTATTACAATTTCTTCCTATTAAAAATGCAAAAATGCCCCCGCAAGGTAGGGACAATAAGCGCCGCGAACGCATCGACTCGTCAAAAATAAGAAAAAAGCACTATTCCTTTTTTGGAATAGTGCCTTTTAGATTTTTTGCGTTACTTTAGATGTTATTCAGCAACCTTGTCAGCCTGTTCATCGTCATACAGACCGGCAAGAGACTGGAAGTACTGCAACAGCTGGCGGATAACAACGATGGTTTCCTGCATCGGATCGGCAGCGTGGTCGATGATGTTGATGCCGTATTCGATAGACTTCTGATCCAGGACTTCAACCAGCGGGACATAGCCTTCGTCCTTGTTGAACTGCAGAGCCGGCATCGTCCAGAAGTCAACACCGAACTGCACCGTTTCGAACTGCACCGGGATTTCCTTCTTCAGTTGCGTTGCGGTAAGGCTTACAGTCACCAGCTTGTTCACCTGCTTGGTGTAGTTTTCGATGGTCTTTTCGTCGGCATAGTCGCGACGTGCATCTGCGAGGGCCTGCTGAGCCTTCACGAGCTTGTCGCAATCAGACACCTTCAGAGAAATGGCCAAGTCATCCATAAAGACCAACGACATCGAGTCGATGGAATTGCCGGAAATTGCAGCAGTGAACACGTCTACGAGGCTGCTGCTATTGGTCATATCGGACAAGTCGACTTCATCCTTGCTATCCCTGCTATTTTCAACATAGAGGGACACCACCTTCTTCTTGTTGTGTTCGAAATCGAACTTGGAACCGGCCTTATGCTTCGACGGATCCTGGCCGATTGCAAAATAAACCTTGGTAACATCACCAGGAATTTTTGTGCCGTCGTCAAGATTAACCGCCTTGAGGTTGGATTCCACTTCACCAACAATGTTGAAGGCTGTCGTCATCCTGTCCATGAATTCAGACTTGCCACTCAACTCGAACTGGTTTTCGAAGCTACCAGAGAAGAGGGTTTCCCACTTTTTCTCAGGCTTGGCCTGAATCGAGAAGGATACCTTCGTGGGGACTTCGGCCACAACGGCAAGACCATTTTCGGTAGAATGGACCTTGTCAATGAACTTAACCTTATCACCACCAGTCTTTAAGGTGAGCTTCAAGGATTCCTTTTCAAGCTTCTGGGTCTTCAGGTTCCACGAAGGAAGCAAAAGTTCAAAGTTATCGGCCTTCTTGACCGTAAACTCGAGATTTTCATCCATGGTAAAGCGGTAATTGAAGTCACTCAAATCTGCCGTTGCCACATACTGGTAACCCATTTTACCCAGTTCGCTCTTCGCCTTTACAGGTTCGATGCCTTCCAATATTTTTGCGCTGAAAGTCCTTGACACCACATTGTCGGCATCCGGGTTATTGAGCACATACTGGTTGAAGTTTGTATTCAGTATATTAGCAAATTCCCAGGAACCGAAATTCAAGTTTTCAGCAACTTCCTTGAGGTTTGCACGAGTGTTTTCAACAAAGGCGGCGCGTTCTTCACTCACCTTCGGTTCTTCCGGGGCGCTACTCGACGAACTGTCGTCGGAACAGGCGGTAAACAGAGCTCCCCCACAGACCAGGGACGTTGCGAGCATCCATTGCGTTTTTTTCATATTTTCTCCTTGATTAAGTGAACTTTCGTTTACAAAGAGTTAAGATAATATATTTGTCACTAAAACGTATCGTTATTTTTGTAAACTTTACTTTACAAATAAAAAATCCCGGCTTTCTTTGCCAGGATTTCCTTAATAGCGGGCCATAGACGACGCCCGCCCTTGAGCAATTTTTAGCAGTGGACCAGCGTACCGAGGTCGCCGTTGATAGCGGCGCGGGTGAGGTTTCCCTTTTCCATCTTGAACACGAAGATAGGCATGTTGTTTTCCATGCAGAGGGCGACTGCTGCGGTGTCCATAACCTTGAGGCCGCGGGAAATGACTTCCTTGTAGCTGATATCGTCGAAGCGGGTTGCCGTCGGATCCTTGACCGGGTCTGCGGTGTAGATGCCATCGACCTTGGTCGCCTTCATGATGACGTCACATTCGCTTTCGATAGCGCGGAGAGCAGCGCAGCTGTCTGTCGTGAAGAAGGGGTTACCCGTACCCGCAGAGAAGATCACCACGGAACCCGCAGAGAGGAGCTTGAGCGCCTTGCGACGGTCGAAGAATTCGCAGACCGGTTCCATGCGGATGGCCGACATCACCACGGAGTCAATGCCCTGCTTGTCGAGAGCGTCCTGCATGGCAAGGCCGTTCATCACGGTGCCGAGCATGCCCATAGCATCGCCCTGGGCACGGTTCATGCCGCCTGCAGAAGCGGAAATGCCGCGAACGAGGTTACCACCACCGATCACGAGCGCAACCTGTACGCCCTGCTTGACGATGGATGCGATTTCGGAGGCCATGTCAGAAAGAATCTGGTTGTCGATGCCGTGGCCCTTTTCGCCTGCGAGGGCTTCGCCACTGAGCTTGAGAAGAATGCGTTTGAATTTGGACATAATTATTCACCGGTTAAAAGTTTGTGCGTCAGAGCGCGATTATCTAGTCGGATAATTTAAAAATATTTAACAGAGAGAGAAAATGAAGCACCCACATTTTCCGCCAATTCGGCCAATTATGTTTCTTGTGATTTTTTCGATACAATGCAGCTCTCTTTTTAAAATGAATGTATTTTACCCAAAGGTGTCAATCTAGGATGTTTTCATGAAAACCAAACTTTTGCCGTTGGGCGTTTTACTACTTGCGCTCCCCACGATGCTTTTCGCCGACATCGTGTACCAGGGGAAAAGAGTCCAGGCCTGGCCCGAAGAAGCCACGCCCAAATACAACAATAAATCCCGTGTTCTCCTGAAAACAACTGCAACCACAACGCAAAGCCATTTCGCCGCACCCAAAGGCAAAATCCACAGCCTGACGCTACTCGTCGACTTTTCGGATGAACCGGCTCCCGTCACCATAAGCGAGGTCGAAGACTGGCTAAACAAGGAAGGATTCAATCGAGACGGCTGCAACGGTTCCGTGCGCGACTACTATCTAGACATATCAAACGGACAGCTGGACCTCACCAACGAAGTCTTCGGCTGGTACCGAGCAAAACATCCCAAATCCTGGTACGACAGCCCCGACAGAATCGTAAATGGGGCCGATTACGCCGCTTCCGACACTCTTGCAAAAGAAGTCTTCGACTATTTCGATTCACAGGTTGATTTTTCTCGTTACGACAATGACAAGGACGGCGTCACCGAAGCAATCAACATTGTGTATGCAGGCGCCGGGAAAACACATGGAATGGGCATATGGCCGCACTCAGGATGGTCCAATATCGTCAAGGACGGTGTTCGCCTCACGCATCATCAAATGACGGACATGCCAGGCAAATTTTCGCTGTATGTCTTTGTGCACGAAAGCGGCCACATGATTTTTGGTTGGCCAGACCTCTACTGGTACGGCGACTACTGCACCATGGGTAACCGCGCGAACGACTGGAACCCCGTAGCCATAAACGATTTCTACCGCGCAGACCAGGGATGGATTCCGTTTGTTGACATCACCAGCGAAGATGTAAATAACATAACCTCCCTCGAAGTCACCAAGCCAGGCGAAGTCTGTTACCGTTACAAGAACCCCGCAAGGCCCGACAAGGAAGGACTCGTCTGGTCCTACGTGCGCAACACGGGTCGCGATAAAGTTCTCAAGGGCAGCGGCCTCCTGATGCAGCACTACGACTTTTCCATAGCAGGCAACACTGCTTCGAACAAACTTGAAATGAGAATCGTCCGCGCCAATCACACAGAGCCTTCCCTCAACGGCGATGATGATAAATGGCCTAGCCCGGGCAGCACCGCAACCGCATTTTTCAAGAGCGGAACCTACCCCGAATTTTCGGACGAAACCTACCCCGCCATCACTTGGTACAATGGTTCCAAAACGGGACTCAAGATTACCGACATCGGAACGCCCGGCGAAACTCTCTCATTCTGCATCGGTGAAAACTGCACCGAGCCCTCGTCCAGTTCGTCTGCACAAGAAAGTTCCAGCAGCACCGCAGAACTCACCGTTCAAAAAATCGCACTTGACGTAACACTTCCGCTAGACAACAACTACGCTTACGAGACACTCGACCTGAAAGGCAGCGAAGTCGCCCAGATTTTAGGCATCAAGCAAAGTGAAATTGAAGATAAAGCAACTTTCTACGGAGTGGAACCCGACGGAACGCTCAACAGCCGCACTACCGGCGAAGGCACCGGACACTGGTTTGATAAAGACGGCAAGATTGTCGCCTGGGACCCGAACGGCACCAGCATGGTTTATTCCAACGTGGACCTTGTCACCATGACCTCCAAAATCGGCCACATGCCGAACAAAGTAAAGTCAGGCGATTCGTTCACCATAAGGCAGGCCCTCGTTTACGGAAGCAAGCAGGTCACCTTCGAAATCAAGGTAACGATAAACGAAAATGGAACCACTAAAATCATCTCGAATTTAGGGATCGCCAAGCACGGCAAGCCCGGAAGCCAAATCTTCAACGCCCTCGGCAAACCCGTCGGCACCCGAAACGCAGCCGGAGAACTCCCCAACCTGCCCAAGGGCATTTATGTGGAAGTCGTGAAGTAGGAAAATTTAGATTCTAAAAACATTTCATCACAAAGGTTCTGCAACAATGCAGGACCTTTTTATTTGACTCCGTTGCATAACGGAGCATTTTCATTCGTTAAAATCTTTTTACCCACAAAAGTCGCTGCATCAGGTTGAAAAAAGCGTGTATAGAGATAGGAACATCCCCAAAACTTAACTTTAAGGACTTTTATGTACACGCAAAAGAAAAAATGTGTTGATCCAATTTTAGAGCTGCTAGGACTCGGACATTTATATCATGGCAAGCATCCGCTAGTATGGATTCCAGACTTATACCCAAAAGACAAAGAAACCTTGAAGCAGCCGACCATAACGGAGCATGCAAAGCCAAGTAATCCAGACTCAAATTGCGTTCGTGAAAAAAATGCCCCTTATGGCGTGGGACACAAATCAAACGAACCAGAAGTAAACGAAGAAGTGGACCTTTCCCAGTATTTCGTTGAAGCCGGCGAGGAAGGACCATACGCAAGCCTTTTGACAGACATTACGTTCAAAAAAGCCTTTTCACCCGACACGGAGCAAGGGAAAGCAAATCTTTTGAACCTGCTGAACGACATGCTCAAAGGCCAAATCAAGCATCGCATCACCGACGTGGCCTCGCAACAATCAGAGTTGAATGATTCTGGAAGCAAGGAATCGAAGACCTCCATTTTTGATTTACACTGCCGAGACGAAAGGAACGAACAAATCGATGTGGAAGTACAAATCCGTAAAAAGAAGAACTTCCTGAAAAGACTCGTTTTCTATTCAAGCCAAATGATCGTGCAACAAGGTTTGCCTGGCCGCAAGTGGAACTACAATGTCAAGCCGTCTTTTATTATCGCGATTACAAAGCACAAAATATTCAAGAAAGACAATCTGCCGATACACCGAGCCGGCATCTGGGATTACACTACGGGGAAGCAACTAGTTGATTGCATGAACTTCACTATCGTAGAATTGCCGAAAATCAAGAAAAAGATCAATAATAGGGATTCAGAAGTTACCAAGTGGATGTTCACCCTACGCTATTTGAACAATCTCAAGGGTCTGCCACCAGCCTTAAACATGGGAAAGTTCAAGGGGTTGCTTGAATTCGCCAAAATATCTAGATTCAGTAAAGAAGAACTTGAAAGGTACAGGTACGCTATGCACATGGAATGGGACGACTACGCCGAGGAAGAAGCCTTTATTGAGGATCATCCTAAGTTCATCAAGAAGATCGAAAAAGAAGCTGTGGCAAAAACAATCCGAACAATAGAGCGGATGCTTAAAAAGGGTGCGTCTATGGAAAAAATCCGCACTTCTTTTGGTGTAGCTAAATAAAAATAGCCTCCCAACCTCGCTTATTACAAAATAATTATCATTTTCTTACTCTATGCTAACGGGAGCATAGCGAAGATCACAGCACTCTCCGCTTCTTTATAATTGCTATCTTATACCCTATCTAAACATTAACCGTATATTCAATAGTTAGGAAATATGAGTCTTAAAATCGTTGTGCTTGCTAAGCAAGTACCTGATACACGAAACGTGGGCCCCGATGCCATGACGGAGCAGGGAACCATCAATCGTGCCGCATTGCCCGCGGTCTTCAACCCCGAAGACCTGAACGCCCTGGAGCAAGCCCTTCGTTTGAAGGACCAGTTCCCGGGTTCCACCATCTCTGTGCTGACGATGGGTCTCCCGAAGTCTGCCGAAGTCGTCCGCGAAGCTCTGTACCGCGGTGCCGACTGCGGTTACGTGATTACGGACCGTTCCCTCGGCGGCGCTGACACGCTCGCTACCAGCTACACGCTCGCCCAGGCCGTCAAGAAGGTCGGCGACTACGACATCATCCTCGGTGGCCGCCAGGCTATCGACGGCGATACCGCACAGGTCGGTCCGCAGATTGCAGAAAAGCTCGGACTTACGCAGGTGACCTACGCCGAAGAAATTCTCTCCCTCGACGAAAAGGCCCGTAAGGTCGTGATCCGCCGCCACATCGACGGTGGTGTGGAAACGGTGGAAGCACCGCTCCCGCTGGTCGTGACCGTGAACGGAAGTGCGGCCCCGTGCCGTCCGCGCAACGCAAAGCGCCTCATGAAGTTCAAGAACGCGACGGTGGTTGCCGAACGCAAGCCGGAAGATGCCGAAAAGTACGAAGCCCTCATCGCGAAGAAGCCCTACCTGAACATTCCGCAGTGGGGTGCCGCCGACATCGACGCAGACCCTGCCCAGATCGGTAAGGCCGGTTCTCCGACGAACGTGAAGGCTGTCAAGAACATCGTGTTCAAGGCGAAGGAAAGCCGCACGCTCACCGCAAGCGACGCCGACGTCGAAGGACTTATCAAGGAACTTTTAGACGGGAAGATTATTGGCTAGCCTATGAATAACGTATTTGTATATTGCGAAATTGAGGGCACGACCGTTGTCGATGTTTCCCTCGAACTTTTGTCCAAGGGCCGCAAGCTCGCCAACACGCTCGGCGTTCAGCTCGAATGCATCTGCGCAGGCAAGGGCCTCGACGGAATTGAAAAGCAGGTGTTCCCCTACGGTGTGGACAAGGTCCATGTGTTTGATGCCGAAGGGCTCTTCCCCTACACCACCAACCCGCACGCTTCTCTCGTGGTGAACCTCTTCAAGGAAGAGCAGCCGCAGATTTGCCTGCTCGGTGCAACGGTGATTGGCCGTGACTTAGGCCCGCGTATTTCCAGCGCCATGCACAGCGGCCTTACCGCCGACTGTACCGAACTCGAAATCGACAGCTTCGAAATGAGCATCGGTGGCGTGAAGAAGTTCTACGAAAACCAGCTCTGCCAGATCCGTCCGGCATTCGGCGGCAACATCGTCGCTACCATCGTGAACCCGGAACACCGCCCGCAGATGGCGACGGTGCGCGAAGGCGTGATGAAGAAGGAAATCGTGGACCCGAACTACAAGGGCGAAGTCATCAAGCACGACGTGGCCAAGTACGTGCCGGAAACGGAATACGTGGTCAAGGTGCTGGAACGCCATGTGGAAAAGGCCAAGCACAACCTCAAGGGCGCACCCATCGTGGTGGCCGGTGGTTACGGCATGGGCTCCAAGGAAAACTTCGACATGCTGTTCGAACTGGCGAAGGAACTCCACGCCGAAGTGGGCGCAAGCCGTGCCGCTATCGACGCGGGCTTTGCCGATCATGACCGCCAGATTGGCCAGACCGGCGTGACCGTACGCCCGAAGGTGTATATCGCCTGCGGTATTTCCGGCCAGATTCAGCACCTCGCCGGCATGCAGGATTCAGGAATCATCATCTCCGTGAACTCCGACCCCGACGCCCCGATCAACGCTATCGCTGACTACGTGATCAACGGCACCGTCGAAGAGGTCATCCCGAAGATGATCAAGTATTACAAGGCAAACAACAAGTAGGCGTTATGGCGAATTTTTACACAGACCATCCAGAGATTAAGTTCAACCTTGAAAGCTCTCCTTTGATGCAGCGCATCGTGGAGCTCAAGGAAAACGGCTACGCCGACAAGGACAGCTTTGACTACGCGCCGGAAGACTACGCCGACGCGATAGACAGCTACAACCGCGTGCTCGAAGTCGCAGGCGACATCACCGCGAACACCATCTTCCCGAACTCGGAAGACGTGGACGCCGAAGGCCCCCACTGCGAAGACGGCCGCGTGCGCTACGCAAGCAAGACCTACGAGAACCTGGAAGCCACCCGCAAGGCTGGCCTCAATGGCGTGACCATGCCGCGCCGCTTCGGCGGTCTCAACTTCCCGATTACCGCCTACACGGCCATCAACGAAATGATCGCCTCTGC
>NZ_CAMVDO010000029.1 GCF_947166265.1 uncultured Fibrobacter sp.
AAAAAGACCAGACTTTAGCTTTTCTTAGAAGGAAAAGGGTTTGACGTCTCGCCAGAACCCGCTACGCGGCTGGCTCGCCGCCCTCCGGGCTTATCGCTACGCTCAAAGTCCAAAATCCTTTTCACGGGCTTACGCCCACAAAAGAATTTTGTCGAACCCTCTTCTCGGGTTCTCAACCCATTTGCCATACTGGTAAAACAAAAGGACCAGACTTTAGCTTTTCTTAGAAGGAAAAGGGTTTGACGTCTCGCCAGAACCCGCTACGCGGCTGGCTCGCCGCCCTCCGGGCTTATCGCTGCGCTCAAAGTCCAAAATCCTTTTCACGGGCTTACGCCCACAAAAGAATTTTGTCGAACCCTCTTCTCGGGTTCTCAACCCATTTGCCATACTGGTAAAACAAAAGGACCAGACTTTGTCTGGTCCTTTTGTTTTAGAGCGGGAAAAGGGTTTCGAACCCTCGACATCGACCTTGGGAAGGTCGCGCTCTACCAACTGAGCTACTCCCGCGTTGGGTGTTAATTTAGAAAAAAAGAGGCTTTTGTAAAGGGGATGTCTATGATAATCACGCAGATTTGTACGTTTTTTCTATCATTGGAATATGTTTAGAGTTTTTTTTCCGAAGGCTTGTCGCGGGTTTGTCGCGCTGGTTTCTCTTGCTTGCTTGGTCTCGGTCGCCCATGCCGAAGATAAGTCCATGTGGCAAAAGTTTGTCGACTTTTTCTCCCCGACTTCGGAAGTGGAAGGCGATGGGCCGTTGTACGACGAACTGCGGGAACTGGATAGAAAAATTCACCGGATCGAGGGTAAGTACGCTCGCGAACGTCGTCCGATGAACAAGGATCGCTACAAGAAGGAACTAGCCCAGTTGAAAAATGACCGCGAGGAACTTCTCAAAAAAATAGAAGCGCAAAAGGCGAACGGTTCTTCTGCGCAAACGGCTTCCAGCAGTTCGATGCCTGCAAGTAGCTCCGCTAAGGTTGTTTCCTCTAGTTCCATGCCGCTCAGCAGTTCTGAAATGCTTTCGTCAAGTTCCCAGATGGAGTCGTCTTCTTCGGAAAGCGTTCCTGTAGCCGATTCGACGACGGTCCTTGCCTCTGCTGCGGATTCATCGGTTGCGTGTAGGCCCGATACGGTCTATATCCGCGATACCGTTGTGGTGCATGACACCTTGTATGTGATGCTTGCTCCAAAGCCGGAACCTGCCGCTGAAAAGGCCCCGGCCGCTTCTGCGAAGTAAAGCGTCCGCTCTCGTACATCGCTTCTGGATCCCCTCCCTCGTTAGGCTCGGTCGAGGATGACTTCTACGAACCACTAGTCACTGTTTATTGAATCGTAAATCCTCGGCGGAAATTCTCGATAAGGCAGCAGCTGATGCTTACGTCGGTTTCGTATTCGGGAATGTCTTCGCGTTTTACCCACATTGCTTCAGAAAGTTCCGCTTCCTGCATGTGGATGGTGTCGTCGCCGTCGAGTTCGGCGGTGAATCCTGCAATCAGCGAATCGCTGAACGGCCACGGCTGCGAACCGAAATAGCGGATGTTCTTTACGTGGAGTCCCGCTTCTTCCAGGACTTCGCGCTTGACCGCCTGTTCCAGGCTTTCGCCGATTTCCACGAATCCCGAAATCAAGAAAAGGCGTGGATTCGGGTTGTCGATGTTGTGCGCCATCAGCAGCTTGTCTCCGTTGCGTACGGCAACGATGACGACGGGTGAAATGCGTGGGTAGACGGTGTTTCCGCACTTAGGACAAATGATAGAACGTTCGTGGTCGCCCCGGATAGTGACGTTTCCGCAGCGTCCGCAGAACTTGTTCAGGCATTCCCAGTGGGCAATGTGGGCGCAGGTGGCGCCTCCCATGCGTTCGACCGGGTTCATGCTGCGGAAGGTGCGAGATCCCATGAATTCATAACCTTCGGGAGTGGCGTTTTCTGCCGAGTCCGGTTCGGTTGCGGCCTTGCTAGTGTCCAAAAAGAATGCGGTGTCGTCGATGCTGAAAAGATAGTGCCCTTCGAATTGTTCGAGCGACTTGCCTTCGGAGTCGAGCAACTCCTTGACGCGGGGAATGGCGTAGTTTGCCGCCCCGTCCATTTTTTTTAGGAGAGTTTTTGTGCCGTTGTAGCGGATAATATAGTCGCTTGGCTTAGGGTCGCAAATTCGGAATTCGTTGTCGAGCTTGTGTGGGGCGATTTCGTGAATCATGGTTATTGCCGTAGGTTTGAAGTAAACAGTACGTTACGAAATGTAAAGTTAGAAAAATGCTTGCGTGCCGTTTGAGGTCGTTTTGGATAGGGGAACATGGTTAGTTATGGGGCTACTTTTTTTATTTTTGTACGGTTGAATTTTTAATGATTTGGAAAAAGAAAGATGTTTAAAGTTGGTTTTGATAACGCGGCGTACCTCAAGACGCAGTCCGAAAAAATTGCCGAACGCATTGCGAAGTTTGGCGGTAAACTTTATCTTGAATTTGGCGGAAAACTGTTCGACGACCATCACGCATCCCGCGTGTTGCCTGGCTTTGCGCCCGATAGTAAAATCCGCATGCTCGAAAAGCTCAAGGACAAGGCCGAGGTCATTATCGCCATTAATGCCGGTGACATCGAGAAAAACAAGGTCCGTGGTGACTTGGGCATTACCTACGATCAAGATGTCTTGCGCCTGATTGATGCCTTCCGTGGTTACGGCCTGTACGTGAGTTCTGTTGTGCTGACCCGCTGGCAGGAACAGCCGAGTGCCGTTGCTTACCAGAAAAAACTCGAAGGTTTAGGCCTCAAGGTTTATCGTCATTATCCGATTGCGGGTTACCCGAGCAACATTCCGCTCGTGGTGAGCGATGATGGCTACGGCAAGAATGAATTTGTTGAAACTTCTCGCGAACTTGTGGTGGTGACGGCTCCGGGCCCCGGAAGTGGAAAGATGGCTGTGTGCCTTTCGCAGATTTACCACGAAAACAAGCGTGGTGTAAAGGCTGGCTATGCCAAGTTCGAAACCTTCCCGATTTGGAACATCCCGCTCAAGCACCCGGTGAACCTCGCATACGAAGCGGCCACTGCCGACTTGAACGACGTGAATATGATCGACCCGTTCCACCTGGAAGCCTACGGCCAGACGACCATCAACTACAACCGCGACGTCGAAATCTTCCCGGTGCTTAACGCCCTGTTTACCCGCATTCTCGGTGAATCTCCGTACAAGAGCCCCACGGATATGGGCGTGAACATGGCCGGCAACTGCATTGTCGATGACGATGCAGTTTGCGAAGCCGCCCGTCAGGAAATTATTCGCCGTTACTACAACACGCTTTGCGACGTGCGTAAGGGCAACGCCGACAAGGATCAAGTTTACAAGCAGGAACTGATTATGGAACAGGCCCAGATCAGTACTGCAAACCGCCCCGTGATTGCGGCTGCCGTCAAGAAGGCCGAAGAATCCGAAGGCCCGGCTGTAGCAATTCAGCTGAACGATGGCGCTATCATTACGGGTAAGACGTCGTCTTTGCTTGGCGCCTCTTCTGCAATGCTTTTGGATTCGCTGAAGCACTTGGCTGGTATTCCTGATGAAGTGCGTCTGCTTTCGCCGATGGTGATTGAACCGATTCAGAGTCTGAAAACCAAGCAGCTCGGCCACAAGAACCCGCGCCTGCATATGGATGAAGTTCTGGTTGCGCTCTCTGTTTGCGCCCTCACGGATTATAACGCCAAGATTGCTATGGAAAAACTCCCGGAACTTCGCCACTGCGAAGTGCATTCCAGCGTGATTCTTTCTCAGGTGGATGTGGGCGTGTTCCGCCGCCTCGGTGTGAACCTCACCACTGAACCGACATATCAGACCAGCAAACTCTACCATGGGTAATTAAGAATGTTGTTCTGGTCTCGTCCGTGAAGGTCCCTGAGCCTAAGCCTGTGCTGAGCGAAGCCGAAGCAAAGGGCCGAACCGTCATCCTGAGCGAAGCCGATTTTTGTAAAAAATGAAAACCACCTACTAGTGATGTGAACCCCGAAAGTTGTGTCCAACTTTCGGGGTTCACATCATTATGCCGGAGGGTTGCTTTTTGTTAATATGCGTCATTAACTTATGTAAAAATTTCTAAATTTGCGTTTGATTTTGTATGACGTGAACAAAAGAACCTTTTATAACAGGAGGAAAGTGTCCATGTTCTCCAATCAAAAACTCTCTTTACACTCGCTCCGTTTGGGGTTTGTGCTCATCTTTACCCTGCTTATGGCAGCAACCTCGTGGGCTGCGGATCTTGAAGCAGTTTCGTACATCGATGAAAATGGCGCTGAAAAGTTCCTTGAACCGGGCTCTTACACCTTGCTCGATACCTTGCTTGGCGGTGAATATGGCAAACCCGACGAGAACGATGTCATCCACATCCCCGGTGGCTGGTATGTGGTGCAGAACTCCAATCCAAATGGCGAGAATTTGAATATTGCCTTTAGAACGCTCTCCTTCGATGGCGAAACCCATATCGTCATTGAAGACGGCGCAGAAATGCATCTTGAATCAACTGATATAAAATTAATCCAAGGCGACTTGTCAATCTACGGACAGACGCTTGGTACGGGTACGCTGACTGTTTATGATTCGTCTAATACGATTTGTCCCGTTGTTGTCAATGGGAACTTGAGCATTAACGGAGGGAATATCACCATAAGAAAAGGTGATGGACTCAAGGCTATAGAAGCATCTGGAGAAGTCCATATCAACAGCGGAACCGTCAATATTTCCTCTAACATCGACAAAGATGATCCAGAAGCAGAAGCAACAATCCAAGCTGATGATGGAGTTATCTTGGACTGGCACAATGCAAATGACCGCTATACATTAGGTCGTGGAAACAGCATTTCTTTTGCTAAAGATAAGGGTTTTAAAGATGAAGACGGCAATGTTTATAGCAAGTTTGATGAAAGCCTGATTGATAAAACCATCTTGCCATGTTATGTCGTGACCCTTAACCTCCAGGACGGCCGCACACCAAATACGGTCGCTACAACCTTTGACGAAAATGACGTGGCACACGTTGCAAAGCCCGAAGATCCGAGTCGATTCGAAATGAAGTTTCTCGGCTGGTTCACTACTGAAAATGGCGATACTGAATTTGACTTCTTCGCACCCGTAACCGCAAACACTACCGTCTATGCCAAGTGGGCTAAAAAACTCCCAGAAATAGAAATTGACAAAATTCCCGACCAAATCTACATTGGCGACTCTATTTGTCCTACCCCCGATATAGAAAAGCCCGACAGCATTCTCGTAAATGATGACTACAAAGTTTATTGCGAAAACAACTTAAATGTCGGTAAGGCATCATTTGTCATTGAGGGAATCGGAAGATATTATGACAAAACTATAAAGGAATTTAACATCACAAAGGCCCCGCTCACTGTTGTAGCAAAGAATAAGACGATTTCTTACGGTGACGAACCTGCAAACGACAGTGTCGAATGTATTGGCTTTGTCGGTGTCGATACGTTAAAGGAAATATCCGAAATTCTTAATGGTACGATATCTTATGAGTATAGTTATAAGGCTGGAGATAAAGCAGCTTCTGGCTATACAATCACGCCGGGGAATGTGACTGCCAACAACTATGAAATTCAATTTAAGGAAGGTGAACTGACTGTTGTGCCGAAGGAAGTTTCCATCGCCTGGGACAAGCAGAATACGTTCACATACGATGGAACCGAACATATCCCAGCAGTAACGTTTGAAGGTGTTTTGGAAGACGACAAGTGTAGTTTCACGGTGACGGGAGCCGCTACAAATGCTGGCAAATACACGGCTACGGTAACAGAGTTGAGCAATCCCAACTACAAGTTGCCGGAAACAGGCTTCGAACAGGCCTTCGAAATTACAAAGGCTCCGCTCACGGTTACGGCCTTGAACGATACGATTGTCTATGGCGACGATCTTTCCTTTGCTGGCGTTGTATATAGCGGCTTTGTCGGCGAAGAAGATGAGTCGGTCTTGAACGGAACTCTAGCTTACGAATGCAAGTACGATAGGGGTGGTGCTGCAGGCAAATATGATATTACGCCGAGTGGCTTGACAGCCGAAAATTACGACATTGAATTTGTTGCAGGCGAATTGACGGTTGGACCGAAGAATGTTACCATTACATGGGGCAACACGTTGTTCTTCTACGATGGCAAAGAACATGTTCCGACTGCTACGGTAGAAGGTGTTTTGGAAGGCGACAAGTGCGTCGCTACAGTGACAGGTGCCGCAGAAGAGGTCGGAAACCACATTGCCACGGTGACGGAAATCTGCAACAGCAACTACAAGTTGAATAAGACTGCAAGCACATCTTTCTCCATCAGGGAATTGACTGATATTGCCTACATCGACGCAAACGGCAGCGAACAAACCTTGACAAAATACAATGTCCTGACCGGCAACGAAACTGCTCTTGATGCGGGTTGGTATGTAGTGCTGAACGACATTACTTATACAAACTCCCTCCAAATTAGTGGCGACGTGCATATCGTTTTGACCGATGATTACACGATGAGCATCGGAACAACGGAGAATAGCATTAATAGCTATGGCATCACCAAGGACTACAATGGCAAGGCCAGCCTGACCATTTATGGACAGTCCACTGGCACCGGCAAACTTGATATTTATGCTTGGGATAAGGCCATTTATGCAGACAACGTGACCCTCAACGGAGGCTTTATCAATGCAGAATCTTCAGATCTCGCAATTTATTCCGAGGGCGAAGTAACGATCAATGACGGTACAGTCATTACCAAAAGTAGTGGAAGCGCAATCTTCGCAAACGAAAAGATTAACATTAACGGAGGTATCATAACCGTTGAAGCTCAGTCTACCTGTAGCAGTAGCATGGAATCATGGAATCCTGTCACAGGAGCTCCTGGAGAAATCAACTTCAGTTGGAAAAATGAAACCGACTCGATTATGTTTAAGAGTCCGTTCTACGGGATGATTTCCTTTGCAAACGGAAAGTTCTTCAAGGATGAAGACAACAACATTTATGCGGGACACCAGTATGTATACTTTGGTAATGAAAGGACTTTCACTCCTTATTACGCTCCGTTCGTGGTTTATACAGATTATTTAGATGACAAGACCTATGTCGCGATTGACGGAAACTTTAACGGCACAGACGCCATCAAGATCGAAACGGATATCGCTGTTGACAAAATTATCCTGAACCGCACCTTTAAGCAGAGCGGCTTTGCAACGATCATGCTTCCGTTTGACTACGACGCCAGCAATCTCCAGGGTGTAAAATCCATCGTCGAGTTCAATGGCGTTCAGCAATCTAACGGAAAATCAAGTGTGGGTATGCAGTACGTATGGTGCAACAAGGACGTCCAGGATTCTCTCCAAAAAGACGCTATCGCAAAATGCAATGCAAACGGTGACACGGACTGCGAAAAAACTGCCAAGTACGAACGATGCAACGAATCCGACTATTTCGACAATGCTGGCAAGATATTCGCCTACACCCCGTACATGGTGCAGGTGGATGCAGATGTCATCACGTTCACGATAGGAGCGACGCTCAAGCCGACCCCCGCCAAGACCGAAACTCGCGGCGAAGTCGATGGAGATTGGATTTTCCGCGGTACGCTGCAAAAGCATACTTGGACCGAGGATGAAACAAAGGATGGACTCATCCGCGCATTTGCCGCAAAGGTTCAGGATGGAGCCAAGCAAATCGGCCAGTTCGTAAAGCTCGGTGCCGGAGCCTACTCCCCGGCATTGCGTGCCTATATGATCAAGGAACCGAAGGTGCAGATGAACGCTCCTCTTCCGAGAGGTGTCGAGTACGCTCCTGCAATTATGCCTAGTGCCGAAAACAATCTTCCTGAGACCATGGATGTGGTCATCGTTAGCCGCAGCACCACAGGCGGCAACGAGCAAACCACCGTCATTGGCTCACTCAACCCGCGCACGGGCGAATTCCACCTGAACAACGTGGGCAAGCGCACCTTCGACCTCAAGGGCCGCAGCGTAAGCAAGCCGAGAGCCAAGGGAATCTATTTGAAGAAGTAATTAAACCACTAACCAGGTCCAAACGATTATGAAAAACGAAACTCAGACTGAACTGAAAAAATCCTACACCGCACCGACGATGGAAGTGGTGAAAATCAACAACCAAACGAATCTGCTGTGCAGCAGCGACCCCAGCGATCCAACTTATTGCGGTGAGATATACTAGTCTTCACCCGCAGAAATAAACGCGCAAAGGCGACCGCAAAGTCTAAAAACAAGTAGTTCAATACGATTGGATTTTGCTCTCGCAACCGCCCCTGTTTAATGACAGGGGCTTTTTGTATGAAGAATTAGGCTTGAGATAAAACGGAGGCCCCGCAACAAGTGCGGGGTGACAGGCTTGCGCTTGTAACAAAAGTCGCGACATTGTCGCGACTTTTTAGCTTGTATGCAATTACTTTCGTTGCTTTGAAGAATTACTTCTTCTTGGATGCCTTCTTGGCGCCCTTCGGAGGATGGACGGCGATCTTCTTCACGCTTTTGTCTTCTTCCTTGGCGAGTTCAGCTTCTTCGGTTTCGAAGATTGCCTGAGCCTGACGGAGTGCGTCGGTCGGGTCGACTTCGATTGCTTCGGAGGCTTCGTCTACGAGTTCGGCAAAGTCGTCATACCAGTCGGCAAAAATTTCCACTTCGAGGTGGTCGACACCCGGAACGGTGAGGCGTGCGCCACAGGCTTCGCCCACGCGGTCGAGGTACTTTGCCATCTGCGGCTTCAAAAGCGTAAGGTCGAGGCCGTCGAGGTCTTCGGGTTCAAAGTAAACGCCATCGACATCGGAATCGTCGTCATCCTTGGCCTTCTTCTTAGACTTCTTGTCTGCGCACTTGCCGCACTTGCACTGTCCGTCGCAGCATTCTTCGTTTCCGTACAGGGCCATGTATTCTTCGTCGTCCATGCCGCTGTCGTAGTAGAATTCATCTTCTTCGAGGTACAGGGTTTCGACAAAGATTCCCTTAGCGCCGAGCGTCTTTGCTGCGGCAATGAATTCCTTGAGGTCGCCGCCGAAGTAGCGGGTGGTTTCCATGTCTTCGTTCAGGGTCTGAACGGGAATGGGGGAGAGCTTCTGCTTCTTGAGGTAGTCGCAGATTTCGTCACTGATGGATTTCTGAATCTTAGCCATGGGATTCTCCTAGGTAAAATAGACTAGAGGCGAGAGAACGCTTCGCAACTGCGTTGCTTTGCTACAGACGAGAGAAATTTTTTTGAAAAGATTAAAATGATTTATTTAGCAATCTCTCGTCTTTCGTCTGTAGCCGCGTAGCGGCGTTCTTTCGTCTAAACGTGGTACTTCTTGAGGCTCGGGGCCTTTTCGTTGATAAGCTTCATAATGCGTTCGACCGCTTCGACGCCGTGGGCGGTATCCTTCACGCTTACGAGCGGCTGGAACAGCGGGCTGTTGAACAGCGTGCCGAGCGGAATCGGGTTCTTGCGGCAGAACGTGATGTCGATGTAGTCGCGGGCTGCAATCTGCAGGTCGTGCGCCTTGATCTTGTCGCCGGCCTGGTGTGCCTTGTACAGGTCCACGAAAATCTTTGTCGCCTCAGGAATGTTTCCGGTTGCGCTCACGATACCCGTGCCGCCCATTTCGAGCAGGTCTGCGAAGAGTCCGTCTTCACCGCTCATCACGGCGAAGTCCTTGCCCTTCGTTTCCTTGATCACGCGCATCGTGTCTTCGTGGTACTTTTCGCCAAAGCCGAATTCAACGGCCTGCTTGAGGCCGATGATGTTCTTGTCTTCGGCAAGTTCAATCAGGGTGTCGGGGTGTACGTAGCTGGAGGTACGGCCCGGAACGTTGTAAATCACGATCTTTGCGCCCGTTTCGCTGCTCAGCGTACGGTAGTGCTTCAAAAGGCCTTCCTGCGGCGGGTTGTTGTAGTAGCCAGTGACGCAGAGGACTGCCACCGGGGCAATCTTCTGAACGTTTTCGATCATTTCGATAGATTCGCGGGTGCAGTTGGAACCGGCGCCGGCAATCACGGGCACACGGCCGTCCACATAGTCGAGCGTAAACTTGATGATATCCAGGTGCTGCTGCGGAGAAACCGTTGCACTCTGACCCGTGGTCACGGCAGGGAGCACGCCACTTGCGCCGTTAGCGATCACGTCGTCGATCATCTGGCCCATCTTCTTGTAGTCGATGGAGTTGCGAAGGTTCTTGGGATCGTCGTTCTTGAGCGGGGTGAACAACGCGGGGAAAACACCAGTAAGTTGAGAAGCGTTAGTAATCTGCATAGTGATTATAATATAGTATTAGACGGAAGGTGAAATTTTGGGGATAGGGAAAATATTACTCTTTTCGGGGACATTCGATGGTGTTGGTGGTCATGAAACAACGTCCTTCGTCTGTCGTTTCCACGCAAAGCTCTTCGCCGTAGTCGCAGTTGACGGCGAAATCGTATCCTAACGAAGGCTTGTCCTCTAGGGTGTCGGGAACGCTTTTCCCAGCCTTTTTACGGTCGTAGGCACCATCCCTAAGATAGGTGACTCCGTTGTCGCAATTGATGACTTTGAGCGAGTCCCCGTCTTCCAGAACAATTTCGTTGTTGTAGCAGTAAACCTGACAGTAGCCGCCTTCGCAAGTTTCGAGGGTGTATCTCTTGCTGAACTTTTCTTCGTCTATGTTCGATCCGTCTGAGCAGGTGTACATGATGATACTCGTACATTCTGTTAAGGTACAGGCGGAGACGTAATGCTTGGCGCAGGAGTTCCCGTCTTCACAGTGGTAAGACTCTAGGTAGATGGTGTTTTGAATCGTGAGGTTAGAATAGATGCCTTTGCATACGATCAGCTCTCCGCTTGGATTATCAAAATTGGCGTTATCCGAGGAACTGTTCGGTTGGTTCGGTTGTGTTGCCGCCGAAGAACCGGCAATGTCTGAATGGTTAGTTTGTTCTGAACCTGAGCTTTCGGTCTTTAAGGAGGGCGAAGACGATGTGTTAGAGGCGGATTCCTGTCCGGAGCTGTAGTTTTGGTCTTCGGAGTTGCTTGGGGAGCTAGAATTGTCGCCGCATGCGCTAAAGTTCACTGCTAAGGGAATCAGGAATAAGGGGAATAGGGTGTTTTTGAACATAAGACGCCATCGTAAGGGTTTTCTTTGCCGATAGAAAATAGATTTTTTTTCTAAATTTTATCCGTAAAACTTTAATATAGGAACCCCTATGGAAAACATTACGCAGATTTGGAAAAAGATTCAGTCCCCCGAATTTAACCCGGCTACCGATATGGGCCTGGTTGAACAGGTTAAGCAGGTTGCCCTGACCTCGCAGGAAAGTGCCAAGGTGAGCTTTGGTACGTCCGGCTGGCGCGGCGAAATTGGTTCCGAATTTACGCTCCGCAACCTCCAGGTGGTGGGCGCTGCCATTGTGCGTCTCTATAAGGAAGCTACTCCTGAATTGTTCGCCTCTCTCGGCGTGAAGGATTTTGCCGAACTCCAGAAGCGTGGCGTGGTCGTGGGTCACGACAACCGCTTGCTCGGTCACGAATTCTGCGAAGCCGTGGCTGACCAGTTTGCAAAGGCCGGCGTTAAGGTCTACTACGGTGGCGAAATGCCGACTCCGGAATTTTCCGCCTGTATCGAAATGCTCGGTGCCGCCTGCTCCATCAACATGACTCCGAGCCACAATCCGAGCCACTACAACGGCATCAAGTTCAACCCGGCCGACGGCGGTCCTGCCGGTCCGGAAATCACGAACGTCATCACCAAGCTTTCTAACGAAATGATGGCCACCTGGAAGTTTGAACCGGTGGGCAAGGTTGACTGGGAAATCATCGACTCCCTCAAGATCTACAAGGAATTCCTTGTGAAGCAGGGAACCATCAAGTTCGACCGCATCAAGGACTTTATCAAGAAGGGCCGCCTCACTCTCGTTTGCGACCACGTGCACGGTTCTACCCGTCGCCGTCCGGCCGCACTCCTCGACAATCCGGAATGCCTCATCACGCTCCGCAACGAAGACGATTCCCTGTTCGGCGGTATCGCTCCGGAACCGTCCAGCAAGAACCTCGAAAAGGTCCGCAAGGTTCTCGACGAAAGCAAGTCCTGGTTCCGCCTGGGCGCCATCTTCGACCCGGATGGTGACCGTATCCGTTTCTACGACGGTACTCGCGAAATCGATATGAACCAGTTCGGTGCTATCGCTTTCCACTACATGGCTACCTGGCGCAAGGAACAGGGCTGTGTCGCTAAGTCCGTCGCTACTTCTAACTTTGTGAACATCATCGCCGAAAAGCTCGGCGTACCCGTGATGGAAACTCCGGTGGGCTTCAAGAACTTCCGCCCCTGGCTTTCCCGCAACGCCAAGCAGAAGGCTCTCGTCGCTTTCGAAGAATCCGACGGTATTTCTGGCCTCAACAACACTCTCGAAAAGGATGCCCAGTTCGGCCTCCTCATCGCTCTTGAAATCATGGCGGTGACCGGCAAGAACCTCGGCGAATACCTCGACGCTTTGTACGAAGAATATGGCCGCTTCTACCCGACACGTTCCGGTTTCGAAGTGGATAAGTCCCTCGTGGGTGAACCCCTGAAGGCTAAGGTGAACGCTATTGCCGATATCGCGAAGCCGGGTGCTAAGGTCATGGTCGGTAACAACGAAAAGACCGTGAAGCAGCTCCTCACGCTCGACGGCGTGAAGGTCATCTTCGACGACGATTCCTGGATGCTCGTGCGTCCGTCCGGTACGGAACCCAAGGTCCGCATCTACACGGAATGCCGCAACCCGGATGAAAAGGATCCGATGTTCGAGGCAGCGAAGGCTCTGTTCTTCAAAAATTAATAAGTGATTCAAGGAAGGTTCCTGATGAAAAAACTTATCGCAGTTCTCTTTCTCGTTTTTGCGGTTGTTTGTCCTGCGCAGTCGCTTAAGCCTGAATTCCAGGCTTTTTCGGGTGCGCTCCTCAAGCTCAAGAAAGCGGAGAAAGGTTATCACAAGTTCCGTTTGACGGTGGATGTGAATCCGTGGGCTTTCCAGGCCGATGGTGAAGTCCAGGCTCCGGGCGGTGATGGCGATGCCCTGATTACGGGCCTTTTCGATGGCGATGTCTACGCAGTGCTCGCTTATGTTCCTTCTACGGCGGCTGGTTCCGACGGCAAGGAATATCAGGTGGGTCTGTTTGACATCATGCTCTATTTCGACGAGGAACCGACCAGAATTCGTAACCTGCGCTTTAAGCTTTTGCCTCCTGCAAACGACGAATGGGCGATGGGTATCTTGAAGGATGCTCTGGAATCCGGTTCGCTCCTAGGTAATGTGTGGGGCGGCAAGTACGACAAGGCGATCACCAAGGCGTCTGCCGATCCGATGGACAAGGCGAAACTTCGCGCCCTTCAAAAGAAGAATTCCAAGAGAATGGATGACGACGGTACGATTTCGACTCGCAAGCGCCGTGTTGAGGCTAGCGATGACGAAGAAGTCACCCCGAAGAAGAAAAGGAAGGCGGCGATGGAAGATGACTCTTCGATTAACAAGCGCAAGCGCCGCGTCGAAGCCGAAGAGGAACCTGCTCCGACCAAGAAGAAAAAGAAGAAAAAAGTTTCTGGTGACGAATGCGACGATCCGAGTCTCTCTGTCAAGGAAAAGCGTCGTTGCCAGCTGAAGAACAAGTAATTTTTAACTAAAACCAATTAGAGGTAATCTATGTCCGGTCACTCCAAATGGGCCACCACCAAACGCAAGAAAGCCAAGACTGACGTTGCTCGCGCCAAGGCTTGGAACAAGTTGATCAAGGAAATTTCCATTGCTGCTAAGCTCGGCGGCGGCAACCCCGACGCAAACCCGCGTCTCCGCGCTGCTATTCTTAAGTCCAAGAGCCAGAGCTTGCCGACCAAGAACATCGAAAGCGCCATTGCCAAGGGAACGGGTGCAAACTCCGGTACCGAAATGACGGAACCGCTGTACGAAGGACGCGGCCCGGCCGGCATCGCCATCATGGTGCAGTGCCTCACCGACAACAAGGTCCGTACCGTTGCCGAAATCCGCAACATCTTCAACAAGAACAATGGTGCCATGGGTGAATCCGGTTCCGTTTCTTGGGCCTTCACCTACAAGGGCGTGATTATTGTTGACGCTGAAAAGTATCCGGAAGACCAGGTCATGGACCTCGTTCTCGAAGCCGGTGCCGAAGACATGTCCACCGAAGACGGCGTGCATGAAATCTCCACCAGCCCCGAAGCTTTCGACGCCGTTTCCAAGGCTCTCGAAGCTGCCGGTATCGAAATGATGAGCGCAGAAATCACCTACGTCGCTAACGACCCGGTGAAGCTCGGCCATGACGATGCCCAGAAGCTCCTCAAGCTTATCGACAAGTTCGAAGACCACGACGACGTTCAGGACGTTTACCACAACGCCGAAATCGACGAAGCCGACATGGACGTTGAGTAGTCCGTAAGGCGAGTGATGCGGGATTGCTTGCAATCCCATATCCGAGCCGAAGGACAGACGCTGAAGCCGAAGGCGTAAGCGTCAATAGTCCGAAAGGCGAAAAATCTAAAAATGTAAAAACCGGATGCTTTAGGCATCCGGTTTTTACATTTTATCCATAAAATTTTATTGACAAATTATCTTTTGCTGATAAAAGTGTCTATATTAAGGGAGAAGGTGTTAAGGAAAAGGAGGAAACATGAATATTCGTAGGTTTGTTCGTCTGGGCAGTTTGTCTGTCGCATCCTTGTTTTGGGCAAGTTGCGGTAGTGATTCGAGTTCGCAGGTTTCTGCATCGTTAGCTCCTGAGCCAGACTCTTCGGCCGATGCCGTTAAGAGTAGCTCGAGTGAAGAGGAGTCGGCTAATTCATCTGCAACGTCGGCGGAGGAATCGAGTTCATCCGAACAGCCCACTTCCTCAAGTGCCGAAATCGCATCTTCGGCAGACGAGGAGTCTAGTTCTTCTGACGAGGAGATTTCTTCCAGTTCCGAAGCGACAAGTTCGTCGAGTGAGGAACTGCTTCGGTTGGCTAGAGACACTTCTGTAACTTGCTCAACGTTCCAGAAAGTGGAAGAATTCTGCCCTACATCTTCAGAACCTTACTATTCCTGTACAGATTTGCAGGAGTTCCTGAAAAAAGACACTACGGTTTCGGAAAAGATCCTGGATGCCTGGGAAGAAAAGCTTATGTCGTGCGATGCCTATCCTAGAGATGAGCCACTTTATGGAATCATCTCCCGCGTCTGCCCCCATTATGCAGTAGCTTATCTTAAATGCTCCGATGGTAAGACATACAAACTGTACAAGAACGAAGATGGACTTGCCTATACCACCGAAAAGGAGTATTACGCGACTCACAGCTCAAGCTCCGTTGCCGAAAGCTCTAGTTCCAGCGCAGAGCCGGAGGATCTAGTCACGAATTGCCCGCAAGATTCTTTCGCAGTGTTTGCGGATATTCTTGCCGATGTACAGAAGGAACTGTACGAAATTTTTGCGAAGGAATTAGACGAAAATGATGCCTTGCCCGAAGCAAAAAAGGCATACCTGGCTAGCATCCTAGATCGAGAAAAAAAGACGATGAACGGGAATCTGTTTCCCTACTATTCTGCAGGTGAAAATTATAACATAGAACATACGCAAGTGTATAATTCGGAATATTGGTTCGAGGGCTATATCGCGAAACTCAAAACCTGTGCAGGGGGAGAGCCCGAAACGACTGCTCTCTACCGTGAAACATACGATGAGATTCTCCAGGAATGTCTCGGTTTGATTCGTGATGAATTGAACAAGATTACGGAATAATAGACTCAGGCTTCTCGCGAAATCTATCTGCCTAAAGTTTCACGGTAATTGTGGACGGCGGCCTTGTAGGTGCTGACCGCCTTTGCGACGCGGGCTGCGATGTCTTCTTGCGCCTTGGTCGTTGTCATGTAGGTTTCTTCTTCGGGGTTGCTGATAAAGCCGATTTCGAAGAGGACTGCGGGCATGAGCGCACCGACGAGCACCATGAATCCTGCACCGCCGACGCCTCCGCCCTGGCGCTTGATTTTGCCACCGTCGAATGCCTTGAGCATTTCTTCGGTGAACATGTAGCTGTTCTGCTTGTACTTTTCGAGGCGAGCTTCCAGCTTGAACCATTCGAGGGGGGAGAGTTCTTCCTTGGCGTTCTTTTCGCCGTAGAGCGTGGCCACCTTGTTTTCGCGGCGGGCAATCGCCTTGTCTTCTTCGCTTTCGGGGGCACGTAGCACGTACACGTGATAGCCCTTGATTTGTTTTTTGCGTTCGGGCGTGGCGTCAATCGCGTTGCAGTGCAGGCTGATAAACAGATCGCCGTCCCATTGGTTGGCCAGGTTCGCGCGTTCGCCGAGTTCGATGAACACGTCCTTGTCGCGGGTCATCTTGACGTTGAAACCTTCTTTTTCGAGAGCCTTTTTCAGGAGTTTGCCGACGGCGAGTACGATATCCTTTTCGTTGGAATTCTTGCCCTGGGCGCCGGTGTCCTTGCCGCCGTGGCCGGGGTCAATCACGATGGTCTTGACTTCGCGGGTTCCTGCGGTTTCGTTCTTGGGTTTTGCTGCCGTGGTGGCGGGAGTTGCTGGGACTGCGGCGACTTTAGCCGAAGACGAAGAAACTTTTGCGGCGGAGCTGCTGCTTGCTGGGGCGACCGGTGCTGTTTTGTCGGTCTTGTATAGGCTAGCGACATCTGCCGAATCGAGCAGAATGTGCCCGTCCGTAATTTCGGGGGCGTGCTTGAGTTCTATGGAGTTGCCGTGGCTACTGACGTAGGGGAGCCCGATGGCGAACTTGAGTGTGTCGCCTTCGCCTGCGAGTAGGAATGTCTTTTGGACGGGGAACCAGTGGAAACTAGCCTTGTGTTCCTTGGCGACTTGTTCGGCGTCAACCTTGTTGCTTGCCCAGGCAGAAGCTGCGAGAGCGACGCAAAGGAAAATGAGCCAAACAAGGTTTCTCATTATTTGTGCGCCTTTGCCGCACGGGCCATTTCGAGTTTTGCGTCGCGGTTGATGATGTCTTGACGCTTGTCGCGCTGATCCTTACCACGGCAGATTCCCATTTCGAGCTTGGCGTGGCGGTTCTTGAAGTAGAGCTTCAAGGGAATGAGCGTACAGCCCTTCTGCTCCTTGGCCTTGCGCATCTTGGCGATTTCGTGCACGTGGGCCAGGAGCTTGCGGCGCCTTGCTGGGAAATGGTTGAAACGGTTAGCGAAAAGGTATTCGTCGATGTGTGCACCCACGAGCCAGATTTCGTTCTTGGATTCATCGATGTCGATCCACGCTTCGCCCAAGGTGCACTTGCCGTCACGGATGGACTTGACTTCCGAACCGATGAGCATAATACCCACCTCGAATGTCTCGTCGACGAAGTAGAGGTGGTTCGCCTTGCGGTTTACGATGACCGGAGTGCTCTGTTCCTTTTTCGCCATTCGTTAAGCCTTCTTCTTGCTCCAGCCGGATTTTGTGCCGGCGCTTTTTGAAGCGGTAGCCTTCTTGGCAGCTCCCGTCTTGGTGGAGGCGCTCTTCTTGGCTGCTGTTTTGGTGCCGTTCTTGCCGCTTGTCTTGCTGTTGAAGCTGGTTTCGACCTTCTTGCTTTCCCAGCCGACTTTTTTCTTCTGGGCGTGCGGAACGGCTTCGTCCAGTGCTTGCATCAGTTCCTTGCAACCGTCGCCGTTCATGGCCGAGGTCACGATGACCTTTTCCTTGTGCGCCTTGAACTGGCTGATCGCTTCGTCGATGCCGAGGTCGCTCTTGTTGAGGGCGATTACGTAAGGCTTCTTTGCGAGCTTCGGGTGGAATGCCTTGAGTTCTTCCTTAAGAACGGTAAACTGCTCGTAGGCGTTTTCTGCAAAACCGTCGATCACGAACAACAGCGTGTGCGTACGTTCGATGTGCTTTAAAAACTGGTGGCCGAGGCCCTTGCCTTCGCTAGCGCCTTCGAGCAAACCAGGGATGTCTGCGACCACGAAGCTGTGGCCGTTCATCTGCACAATGCCGAGTACCGGTTCGAGGGTGGTAAACGGATAGTCGCCGACTTTCGGGCGGCCACTCGAAATCTTGTTCACGAGGCTAGACTTGCCTGCGTTCGGGAAACCGACGAGGCCTACGTCTGCCATAAGCTTGAGTTCCAAGAAAAGTTCGCGCTTTTCGCCTTTTTCGCCGGGGGTGCACTTGCGCGGAGCCTGGTTGGCAGGCGTTGCAAAATGCTGGTTGCCCATGCCGCCCTTGCCGCCGCGAGCCGCAATCCACTTTTGGCCGGGTTCGGTAAGGTCTGCGAGAATGCGACCTTCGGCATCCTTCACGATGGTGCCGCGCGGAACGTCCACAATCAGGTCTTCGGCGCTACGACCGGTACAACGCTTGGCGCCACCGGGCTGTCCGCTTTGAGCCTTGTACAGGCGAGCGTTACCCATGTCGAGCAGGGTAGAGAACTGTTCGTTCACCTGCAGAATCACATGACCGCCGCGACCGCCGTCACCGCCATCAGGACCGCCGAGGGGAACGAACTTTTCGCGGTGGAAACTGCAAATGCCATCGCCGCCCTTACCGGAGCGAACTTCAATTGATTTTTCGTCTAGGAACATGATGCAAATGTAGAAAAAGAACAGGGCTTGGTGTATTTGGATTCTATATTTGGTATGATAAAACAATGGTCAAAGGGAAAAAATGAAGACAAGACAAATTAACCTGATTGTAGCGGGGGCGTTGGCTGTTTTTGGCCTGTGCGCTTGCGATGACGAAACGACTGCTGCGTCCGAATCTCCTGCAATGTCCGTGCTTGAGTCGGGCAAAAAATTGGGCGATTGCACCAAGAACAATGTGGGCGAAATGGTTTATGTGTCTGATTTCTCAGCTGTGTTCTACTGTGCTGATGGTAAGTGGCAGATGCTGAACGGCAAGGACGGTGCCGATGGAAAAGATGGGGCCGATGGTAAAAATGGTGCTGATGGAAAGAACGGAACCGATGGCAAGAATGGTACCGATGGTAAAAACGGAACGGATGGCAAGGATGGTGAAAATGGAGCCGATGGGCAGGGAGGCTCGTCTGGCCGCGATACCGTTGTTGTGAACCAAAAGGATACAGTTGTCGTTCGCGATACGGTCGTGGTGGTTAACCGTGATACCGTGGTGATTAAGGAAACGAGTGGTTCAGGAAGCTCTGAAAGCTCGGGTAGCGGAACATCGCTGACGGGAAAAACGAATTGGGTGTATTTGAACCCTGCAATTAGTTATGGCGAAATAGCCGATGAACGCGATGGCCAAGTGTACAAGACCGTGAAGATTGGTGACCAGGTGTGGATGGCTGAAAACTTGAATTTTGAATACAAAGTTGTTGACGAAAGTACAGGTAAAGAAAAATCAATCGGCAATTATTGCAATAAAGACGGTTGCTTGAAGTTTGGTCGTTATTATTCATGGGCTGCGGCTATGGACAGCGCCGGAGTTTATTCAGAAAGCGGAAAGGGCTGTGGTTATGGTCTGACTTGCACACCAGTTTATCCTGTTCGTGGCATTTGCCCCGAAGGCTGGCATCTGCCGGATTCGACGGAATGGGAAGCCTTGTATAAGGCGGTGGGCAGTTCCCCCTATGCCATGCAGGCGATTGAATTTGAAAAATGGCTGTATGCGACTAATGCCTACGGGTTCTCCGCGCTCCCTGCTGGCAACTGCGACTTTCGTTCTAGTTGTTCTTCCTCCTTCGAGAATGTCGGTTCTTATGCCAACTTCTGGAGTTCCTCTGATCTCGGTGGTAGCACGTTCGCCTACTACTGGAACATGGGAGCGACCTATGCAAGCATCGAGCGCTACTACGACTTCCGCGGCGCCAAGTACGACGGCTTCGCAGTTCGTTGCCTTAAGGACTCCGAATAATTTATCCCGTATAATTTGAAAAAATGCCAGTTCCTATTCCTTGGGGCTGGCTTTTGCTTTTCAGCGAATAATCGTTGCGTTGACCCCATTCTGGAATTTCTTGGACTTGAATATCTGTATGGCAGATGTCAAAAACTCGTCTGGATTCCGGATTTGTACCCAAAGGCGGAGACGATGACCGCGCCATCCACCGTGCGGGAATCCTTGATTATGAGACCGACAAGCCGATTGTCGATAGTGTCAATTTTACGGTGGGAATTTTGACTCAGATCTGTTTGTTTTTTACATTTGAAGAAGTAATGTCTGAACATTAGAGGCTTACAATGAAATCTTTCGAAAAATTATTGATGGCATCGGCCTGTGCTGCGATTTTTGTGGCGTGTGGAGACGATTCCGGTAGCAACGGTAAGTCCGATGCAGGTGATGAAATCTTGCAGGCTGAAACTTTCGATGACTTGCCCAATTGCAGCAAGAACCGTGATGGCGATATCATGGAAGTTTTGGATGAACGTGTCGCCTACATTTGCGATGACGGTCGCTGGGAATACGATCATGATATCCTTGATTCCGTAAAGACCGAAGACAAACTCCCGAATTGTACGAAAAAACGCGAAGGGGATAAGGCTTACGTCATCAAGGATGAAACTGTTGTTCACTGCTCTGATGGAAAGTGGCAAGAGACGGACTTGGAAGAGGAAAATTCCAAAACGAAGTCTTCCAGCTCCAAGAAAAATTCCGAAGGCAAGTCAAGCGGAAAATTCAGTGATGACGATAGCTCCGATAGTGGAAACGGAAAGTCATCTGCAAATAGCTCTAGCAGCAATGGCGGCGAAAAGTCCAAGGAAAGTTCTTCGGACAGTAAGGAAAGTGGAAACACTGAAAAAAGTTCCGATAGCAGGGACGCCGTCGAGTCGACAGGTACCGAACGCGATTCTCGCGATGACCAGGTTTATAAGACCGTGAAGATCGGAAACCAGTGGTGGTTTGCTGAAAACTTGAACTATGACGACGGCTATGGTGTGTGTCCGATGAAGGAAGAATCGAACTGCAAAAAGTATGGACGTTTGTATACATTCCAGAGGGCTAGTGAAAACGCCTCTGATGCTGTTTCGGTATGTCCGAGTGGATGGCATGTTCCGGATTCTTTAGATTGGGTCGAATTGATTGCGTATGTGTCTAAAAATAATGGGGGTGAACCTGTCGGAGTAAGCCTGAAGGCCAAGAAGGGCTGGTTCGTGGAAGGCGATACGGTGCTTATCGAAGCGGGGGATCCGTTTGCTCGGGATTCAACGCGAGTTGCTGCTGCTCCGGGTACGGACCGGTTCGGTTTTAAGGCCCTGCCCGCGGGAAGCTGTTGGGAAAGGGGCGGATGCTATATAGGGGATGACACCCGCTTTGCCGCATCGTCCTTTACTGAATTTGGCGGAGGCTATAAGCTCGCTTTTGACAAGGATGATTTTTTGTTTGATGAGGATGCCTCTTATGGATTTATTTCGGTACGTTGTCTGAAAAATCCTGTGCTGAAGGTTGATCCGATAAAGTCTGTTGCTGTGTTCGGTTCTCGATTGTGGATGGCAGAAGATTTGACGAAAAATGGTTCCGAAGTATTTTCTACCCGTGAGGCGTATATTGCGTGTCCCCAAGGCTGGAGATTACCGAGCAAGGATGAATTTGACGAACTGATGGCAAGTAAGAATTTAGATAAGATATTTAAGACGGGGGAATCTGTGTTTTTTACGAGTGATAGATATTCCTACATCATCGATTTTCGCGAATGTTTGCCCTCGGGGACTTGCACCGGTTCTCATGGGTGGGGAAAGATTCAATCTAAAGGGCTGGTCCGCTGTGTTAGGGAACAGGAAGTTGATGAAGTTGAAGAAAGTTCTGTTACGAAAGCTTCTTGCAGTGCTTCAGAATTCAATGAGTCAGATAGTTCCGTGGTTTGGTCGGTTTCTGGGTGTGGCTCGGATTGTGAATATATTTGGGATTTCGGAAAGGACTCTGCTGGGGTTAAGATTTCGGGCAAGACTGCGAAAAAGAAATTTTCTAATGTGGGTAGCGCCACTCCAACAGTAAAGATACGTGTCAAGAACGGTTTTGTTGTTGACGGGGAAAAGTATGATGCTTCCCGCTATGTGACTTGTCCCTCGGCTTTTGCTTCGATGGGGTCTTTGGTTTTCCCCCCGAATTCTATGGAGAGGATTCCCTTGATTGGAGGTGTGAGTTATAAGGCCGTTTTGGAAACAACTTGTAACGAATATGGCCGCTATGCGTATTTAAGTTGCGAAATGCAATATGATGGCATGGGGGATAAGGAGCTTCTGATTGAAGGTGAGAATTTTGAAGAAAAGTATAAGGGAGAATTTGTTATAAATGAAGATGTTGGTCGTAAAGTCTGTGATGGGAAGGTGTTCACCTTGAAACCTTCTGCTGATATGGAATGTTACATCAGCTACAATTAATTGAGCTTTGCAAGATTTAGAAAAAAAGGGACCCGCCGGCGAAGCCGGCGGGTCTTCATATACGGGCGTAGCCCTACAATACTAGCGGCGTGCAAGGGCACGCACGTCAATCCGCCATCTGCAAGAGTCCATACTAGGACGCCCGTAAACGGGCACTACTTGCCAAACATGGATATTTGTTCGACCATTTTATCCTCCTCTAATTGTTGTTGGATATACGCCTTGATTCGGTCTGCGTTTTTACCAGCCGTGTCAACATAGTAGCCCCGGCACCCAAAGACCCGGTTCCTGTACTTGTTTTTCAGTTCTGGAATTGTGTCAAACAACTCCAGACTGCTCTTTCCCTTCAGGTATCCCATAAAACTTGATGTGGTACTTGCAGTTCCATGTGGTATGAGCTGTCGATTTATTTCTATCATTCATTTTAAATCCTTTGAAATTGTTGTTATGCAGTTGGCAGACCGCATCTCAATATTAGTCAAAGGATTTTTTCATGACCGCCAGAAGGCTTTTATGGAACTACCGGCGTAGCCGGTAGTTTTCTTATATACAACAAAGCCAGTCCAAACAGGACTGGCTTTTCTAATTTGTAGGGTGGTGCGGGCGTGTTTACCGCGAAACTCTGTTTTGTTTATACCAGGCTGATGCTTTCGTCCAGGCCGAGGGCAATATTCATGTTCTGAATGGCAGCACCGCTTGCGCCCTTGCCGAGGTTGTCGATAATCGTCGTCACCTGCATCACGGTTTCGTTGCCGAACACCTGAATGCGGGCGTTGTTCGTATCGTTCTCGACGGTGGCGTCAAGGCGGCCGTTGAACAGCACGGGGGCTGCTTCGTACGGCATCACCTTCACAAAGCGAGATCCTTCGTAATGTTTCGCCAAGATTTCGGTGAGGCCTTCGGGACCGACCTTCTTGGTGAGTTCATTTGCAAAGATGGCGACAGTGACCGCCATGCCCTTGTAATAAGGGCCAAGCACCGGGTTGAAGAACGGCGTATTTTCAAGTTCGCAGTACTTCTTCATTTCGGGGAGGTGCTTGTGAGCAAGCGCTAAAGCGTACGGGGCGGGTGCCATGATAGCCTTCGATTCGCCTGCAGCGTGTGCAAGTGCCGCAGCTTCTTCGTATTCGGCAATCAGCTTCTTGCCGCCGCCGGAATAACCGGTGATGCTGTAGGCGGCAAGGTTTGCGTTTTTCGGCAAAATGCCTGCGGCAACCAGCGGGTGTACACCGAGAATGAAGCCCGAGGCATGGCAGCCGGGGTTCGCGATGCGCTTGCTTTTGGCAATGGCTTCGCGTTGTGCAGCCGAGAGTTCCGGCATCCCGTAGGTCCAGTCGGGGTTGACGCGGTGGGCGGTCGATGCGTCAATCACGCGCGTGTTCGGATTTTCGCAGAGGGCTGCACTTTCGATAGCCGCAGCATCGGGCAGGCATAGGAACGTCACATCGGACTCGTTGATGAGTCGCTTGCGTTCGTTAATGTCTTTGCGGAGTTCGGGAGAAATGCGCAACACTTCGATGTCGTTACGCTTTGCGAGTCTCTCATAAATCTGCAGGCCAGTGGTACCTGCTTCACCATCTACGAAAACTTTGAACATGGTTAATAGTGGTTAGTGGTTAGATTTGGGGTTTTAGGGGCGGAGCCCCTAGGCGAAGGGGTGACGAGCAACGAAGTTCTCGGAGTGCGAGTCAGGGGAAGGCTTTCCCCTTGTCCTTTCGTCTCTCGTCTGTAGGCTCGGAGAGCCGTTCTTTCGTCTACTTGTTAGCGCCGCAGCACTTCTTGTACTTCTTGCCAGAACCGCACGGGCACGGATCGTTACGGCCAACGACCGGACCTTCGTGACGGACGGTTTCCTGCTTCACGGCACGACCGTCGTAGAAATACCATGCGCCGCCCACCTTGTGGAACTCGCCGAGTTCGTGGTGGTTACGGGTGATGTTGCCCTGCTTGAAGCGTGCGACGAATTCGACCCAGCCGATATTCTTTTCTTCTTCGGTCTTGGTCTGCTTGATTTCGATGCCGAGCCATTCGGATTCCTTGCTCCAGGCGGTCACGCTCGGTTCGTCGAAGTCGCTACGCTGGGTGGCTTCGAGGGATTCCTTGAGCCAGCCGATTTCCTGCTTCACGTAGGCGGTGTAGCGGGAACGCATCAGGGCTTCGGGGCTTGCCGCGAGGGCCTTCTGCTTGATAATCGGTTCACAACATTCGCAGTATTCCTTACCGGAACCGCAGGGGCATAAATCTTTTGCCATAACTTAATCCTTGTGTCTTCGTTGAAGCGGCTTGGCCGCCGTTAAAAATTTGGTAAAAAAGGTAGAAAAAAAACGAGCGGTTGAATTCCGCTCGCCTTTAAATTAGTGCGTTCTCTCGTCTCGCTTACAGGCACTTCTTGAGAAGCCAAATTTCTTCCTTGCCTTCGCGGTTCGGGAGGCTGTTTACGGGCTTGATGCGTTCGACAACGTCGAAAACGCCGCCGAGGCGGGCCATGAGTTCGCCTTCGCTAGTGGCGTGCGGCGGACCCTGCAAGGTCTTTCCGTTCATGAGCGGATAGAGGAAGAGGATCAGGAGGCCGTCATCCTTCATCATCTTGTAGCAGACTTCGAAGAATTCGTCGCGGCGGCCCGGATGGATCGCCGTGAAGGCGCAGTAGTCATAGACGATGTCGAAAAGCTGACCGCCGCGCTTGTCGTCTTTCGGCGAGAGCGAGAACAGGTCTAGGTCCAAAGAACGCAGATTCTTGTGCTTGCGGCTCAGGTGGTCGAGTTCATCGACAGCGGTGGGGGCGAAATCGACTGCCAGCACGTCATGGCCACGGAGTGCCCAGGCTTCGGCGTCATAGCCAAATCCTGCGCCAGGAACCAAGACGGAGCCTGTTGCGGGGCAAGAGGGGTGCTTGAAAAATTCCGTCAAGGCGGGCGTCACCTTCTTGAGATTCCAGTAGTCCTTGCCGTCGGCATAGAGGTTGTCCCAGAAATCCGGGAGGTTCTGCGTTAACATACTTTACCTTCCTTTTTGTACGCAAGTTGCCCGCAGGCGGCAAGAATGTCGCGGCCACGCGGGTTGCGGATCGTGATTTGTATTTCGGCTGCTCTAACCATCGCCAAAAAGTCTTCGACCTGCTCCGGCGTAGGGGCGTGGAGCGTTGGGTCGTCACCATCGTTCAGCACAATGGCGTTCACCTTCACGCGGCGGGGGGCGCAAATGCGGATGAGTTCCTTGGCGGCCTTGGGCGTGCAGGTGATGTCCTGGATCAGGACGAATTCAAAGGTTACATAATTATCGGTTCTACGAATGTATTCGTCAACCGCTTCCAAAAGTTTTTCGATGGGCCAGGTCTTGTTTACCGGCATTACGGACGAACGGTATTCGTTGTTCGTGCTATTGAGGCTTACCGCGAGGCAGCAGGGGGTGTTCCTGTCTACGAGTTCCTTGATTTTCGGAACCACGCCGCTCGTACTCACCGTCATGCGCTTGGAACCCATGTTGAATAGGCTCTGGTTATGCAGCGTGCAGCAGACGCGGTGAACGTTTTCGAGGTTGTTGAGCGGCTCTCCCATGCCCATGAAGATGATGTTTGTGACCTGGGCGGTTTTGCCTTCTTCGTTCAGGAGGCCGGAATCCTTCAGGTACCAGTTCACGTTGATGATTTCTTCGAGGATTTCGCCAGCTTCGAGGTTTCTTGTAAAGCCCATTTTCGCGGTGCGGCAGAAGGCGCAGTTCATGGCGCAGCCCACCTGGGTTGAAACGCATACGGAATAGCGACCGTTTGCAGGGATCATCACCGTTTCGATATGGTGACCGTCGTGGGTTCTAAAAAGCCACTTGACGGTTCCGTCGACCGAGACCATGCGGGTTTCTTCGGTGAGAGCTCGGAGACTGAACTGGGCTGCCAGTTTTTCGCGGAGGGCGGGGGAGATGTTCCCCATTTCGTCGTAGCTTTTAACTTGCTGGCAGAAAAGCCATTTTTGAATCTGGCTAGCACGGAACGGCTTTTCGTCCTGCTCGCGGAGCCAAGCCTTGAGCTCGTCCTCCGTCAGCGTTTTTATGTTCTTCGGCCATTCCATCGGGGGGTAAAGATAGCAAAAAAATACATTTTTGTTAAGGGGCAAACAAGAACAAAAATGGGGCGGAAAGACTATGATTCTAGGCACTAATGCGCTGGTTTTCGCTTGATATTGTGGAGGTATGCAAGGGCTTTTTTGTTATTTTCGGCGGCTAAAACAGGGTCGGTGTTTATGACAAAGTTTCCTGTTTCGATAAGGGGATACAGTCGGTCTACTTCTTTGAAAATATCGGATAGGGATTTGTGGTAGACGTTTGCCAAAGTGCTTAAGGAGTTGATGGAAAGCTGTCTTTTGCCTCCTTCGACCTGCGATATGAATTGCCTAGTGATGTTGGATAGGCACGACAACCCGTTTTGTGTGAGTCCCTGTCGGCGACGGCAATCTAAAAAGATTCGCCGAAGGGCTTCGTGAAGAATGTGGTCTTTGTATTCCATTAGATCCTGGTGAGTTTTATTAGGTCAACACTCCTTTGCGTCCCCTGTAACAATTTTAGAATATGTGCTATTTGCGGAGTGCAAACAACTGTTTGCAAAATGTGCAAAAATTTATTAACGTAGTAGGGGCCAATCGCGCTGGAACCCGCATAGAATAAGGGATTGAGCGAATGTCCGAAAATTATATTTAAAATAAAAGTTTGTCTTTTTCTTGTTAAATTGGAAGGCTTGGTGGAAAATTGCGGGTTTACGGCGGCTCCAGTTTCTCGCCCGTTTGTATAAAGATGAGATTTGTTATTTGATGGTGCTTTGTATAGAAATAAGAAAGGCGTCTCACTTGCCGTGAAACGCCTTCCTTTCTGCGGGTGCTAGGACTCGAACCTGGAGCGGTATATAGACCGGATGTGCCGAATTCATATAAAAAAGCCAGTTGTGGCACATCCTCTCGCAAATGGGCTTGCCCATTTGCTCACAAAGGCTCCAGTTTCTCGCCTGCAATCAACATGAACAAAGAAAAGGCCGATCTTATCGATCGACCTTTCCTTTCTGCGGGTGCCAGGACTCGAACCTGGAGCCTTTTGGTTCGTAGCCAAACGCTCTATCCAGTTGGGCTACATCCGCTTGATTGATGGCCCAAATATAGCTTAATGAGTTTTTTTGTCAAGGGTTTTTGTTGAAATTTTTGAAGTTTTTTTTCGGAGGCTCCAAACGGTTGCGTTTTGGCGGGGGATAAACGCTTGGTGGTTAAGGGTTTTGCTTTCAAATAGCTATCTTTTCTGCCAAATTTTTTTCTAACGGTGATGGACCATGAATAAAGTCAAATCCGTATTGTTTTCGGTTCTGAATGTTTTGAAGGGCTGGCTTGTTGACCGTAGGGTGATCAAGTGGTTGATTATTTTTGCGGTGCCCGTGGTGGCGGCCTTTATTGCCGTCGTTGCGGTCTATAATCATTATGCGCCGGAGCTGCCTTCGCTTTCGCAGCTGGAGCAAATCAACCCGAAGTTGGTCACGAACATTTACGACATGAACGGAAAGATTGCCCACGAATATTTTGTGGAGCGTCGTGAGTGGACAAGTTTCGACTCGATTCCCGAAAATGCGATTCATGCCGTGATGGCGACCGAAGACCGTGCTTTCTACAGCCACTGGGGAATGAACGTGTGGGCGATTCCACCTGCAATTATCCAGAGCAAGCTGAGCGGCAAGCAACTCCGCGGTGCATCTTCCCTGACACAGCAGTTGACCAAGCTCTTGTTCCTGACTCCGGAACGTACGATTTCGCGTAAGATCAAGGAAATGATGACGGCTATCCGTATCGAGCAGACTTACACGAAGCAGGAAATTCTTGAATTCTACATGAATGAAGTCTACCTGGGTGGTGGTAACTATGGATTCCAGGCAGCGGGTAAGTTCTATTTCGGACGTCCGCTCGATAGCCTTACGATTCCTGAATATGCGGTTCTCGCCGGTATGCTCAAGGCTCCCGAATCATACCGCCCCGACCGTCATCCGAAGGCTTCCTTGGAACGCCGCAATACGGTGCTCTATGCCATGCGCGATGCGGGCTACATCAATGATGACGAATACCACGAATATATCAAGACTCCGATTGAACTTGCCAAAAAAGAAGTTTCCAATGAATCGGGCTTGTACTTCTACGAAGAAATCCGTAAGTACATGGAAAAGAAGTACGGCGAAAATTCTCTGTATGCCGACGGTATTTCCATCAACTCGACAATCGACCCCGATATTCAGGCCTTTGCCGATAGTGTTGCCCGTGTGCAGGTGGAAAAGGTCCGCCGTCGCGTGAAGTACCGTGCGACCCGCCGCCTTTACCTGACTAAGAAATACAATATGCCCGAAGACAGTGTGGTTGCGCACTTCGATAGCGTGTACACGCTTTTCAAGAAGGAATACTTGGCCGAAGATTTGAAGCGCCCTGCTGACAAGCGCCGTTTCCCGGATAGCATTGTTTACCATCATCCTGAAATTGCGGCGATCTTGATCGAAAACGAGACGGGGGCAATCCGTGCGATGGTGGGTGGCTCCGACTTCAACCAGTCCCGTTGGAACCGTGCGGTGCAGTCGCTGCGTCAGCCGGGGTCTTCGTTCAAGCCGATCGTGTATTCTACGGCAATGGACAACGGTGCAAGTCCCTGCGACTCCGTGAACGACCAGCCGGTGAGCATTCCCGATCCAGACGATAAGGACAAGAACAAGGTCTGGCGCCCGGCGAACTTTGAACACGACTTCGAAGGCATGATGACGCTCCGTCGCGCCCTTTACCGCTCCAAGAACCTGCCTGCCATTCTTACCGGCATGAAATACGGCCTTAACAACGTGGTGAACTACGCCCGCAAGTTCGGTATTGTACGTGCTCCGTTAATGGCTGTTCCGAGTCTTGCGCTGGGTTCCGTAGGTGCGACCCTTATGGAAATGACTTCTGCCTATACGGTGTTCCCGAATGGCGGTAACCGAATCGAACCTTACATGATCGAATCGATTGTCGACCGCAATGGCGAAGTGATTGAAAAGAATTCCAAGGTCGAACACGAAGTGCTGCGCCCGGCATCGGCCTACCTGATGGTGGACATGCTCAAGGACGTGAACGTCCGTGGTACGGCGGCCCGCGTGTGGGCGAGTGGCTTTACGCATCCGAGCGGTGGCAAGACCGGTACGACGAACGACTACACCGACTGCTGGTACATCGGCTTTACCAAGCAGTATACGATGGGCGTGTGGGTCGGCTCCGACAGCCCGGGTACCTTGGGTGCCGGTCACACGGGTACCGAAGATGCGCTCCCGGTCTGGATGGCTGTGATGAAGGAGCTTCATAAGGATCTGCCGCGCAAGCCCTTCCCGGTTCCCTCGGGAGTCGTAAGCAAGGGCGTCTGCAACCATACGGGTAAGCTCGCCGGTGAGTTCTGCTCCGAAAAGACCTACTGCCTGTACACGGCGGGGTACGCTCCGACCGAGACTTGCGACGGTAACCATTTCGAAGTCAAGACAAAATCTGCTGACGATGCAACGCTCTTCAGCAACAAGGGTGCCAGTTCCGCTCCCAAGGCCTCTAGCAGTGGCCCTGCGAAAAAGAGCACCCGTAAGATGTTCTAGTAGAGATACGGAAAATCGTAAAAGTAGAAGGTGACTGTCCCGTCATCGTTTTTCCACCAGGCCATTTCGCTCCCGTCCTTGTAGAGCGTGAGTTCGTCGCTGTCCTGGTAGAAATTGAAGTAGCTGCCAAGTTCCGAGTCGTAGCCTTCGTCGTATTCCGATTCAAGGTAATAGTAGCGGTCGCCGTCCAGGTTTAGGTTGGCGAGTCCGTCGCTGTCTACGCGGAGCGATACAAACATCGAGGTGGAATGGATTTTGCCACAGTCGTAAGCTCCGAATGAATCGAAACGGCAATCTTGTACGTAGTAGAAATTAAAACGTTTGTTGTATCTGGCGCCGTCGGCTTTCGGATCTGGGCCGAGATCGCCGCAGGCGGTCAGGAGCGTGCCGCAAGAAAGGGCAAGGCCAAGAACGGCCGAGAACGGTGCTGAAAAAAACGACGCTTTTTTCAGCGCCGTTCTTGAAAGATTTTTGAAGAGTGGATTCATTGCTTTATCGAAGTTCTTCTTTACGGGTTCTCGTAGTCGCCGCCATAAAGTTCTTCTTCGGCTTCTTGAGTGTTTTCATCCTGGTAGGCTTCGGGGGCCTGCAGGTCGCGGGTGCTGCCGTACTTGCGCTTTTCTTCGTCGGTCAGCTTGTTGGAGTAGACGATTTCTTCCTGGCTCTGGGAAGCTTCTTCCTCTTCTTCCTGCAGAATCTTTTGACCCTGTTCGATGCGGCGCTTGATGCGTTCGTCTTCCATCTGCTTCAGGTTCGTGCCGACCTTGGCCTGTTCTTCGGACATCACGTAGCGTTCGTTGGCTTCGTCCATGGCGCCCTTGATGCCGACCAGACGACCCTTGCTGTCGACCTGAAGACCAGCCCTACGGAGAGTCGAAAGCGGAAGGCGACGGGCAGCGGTCTTGTATTCGTCCTTGAATTCGTAGCCGTCGGAGGAGGCGATTGCGTCGGCTTCGTCAGCGGTTACGTATTCCAGAGCTTCTTGCCAGCGGGAACCCTGTACGCAGGAAGTAAAGCCAACGAGGGCATTGTCCAATGCTTCCGGATCGTCGGAGCGCGTACCGCCACAGGCGGTCAAGGCGAGTGCTGCCAAAGAAAGACCTAATAAAAGCTTTTTCATAGGTTAAACCTCCGAAAAAATAAATTCGCTATAAATATATTCATTTTTAGCGAAAGTCAATGAAGAACGTCTTTTTTTTTCGTTCAAAAGGTCATTTTCTTGCTATCATTTACGTCCATGAACGAAAACGCAGATATTTACCGCATCCGTAAAGACGACCGTGAAATTATTCTTATCGGTACTGCCCATATTTCCCAGGCCTCCAAGGAGCTGGTTCGCGAAACGATAGAGGCTGAAACTCCGGATACGGTCTGCGTTGAACTGGATGAAGGCCGCCTGAATTCCATCAAGGATCCGGACCGCTGGAAAAAGATGGACCTGAAGCAGGTTATCAAGAAAAAGCAGTTGGCGACGCTGATTGCAAACCTCGTACTCGGGTCGTACCAGAAACGAATGGGTGCCCAGACGGGTGTAAAGCCCGGTTCCGAATTGAAGGAAGCGGTCGAAGTCGCCGAAAGACAAAACAGCAATTTGGTTCTTGCGGACCGCGATATCAAGATTACTCTGAAACGCACCTGGGCCTGTACTCCGTGGTACCGCAAGCTGAACCTGCTGGCGGGGCTTTTTGCAAGCATTTTCGACAAGACCGAAGTGAGCGAAGAAGAACTCGCCAAAATCAAGGAACAGGATGCGCTGAGTTCCATGATGCAGGATTTCGGGAAATCTTTCCCCGAAGTAAAGCAGGTGCTGATCGATGAACGCGACCAGTTCCTGGCGAGTAAGATCAAGAATGCCCCTGGCAAGAAAATCATTGCGGTCGTGGGGGCCGGCCACATGAGAGGTATTGCGCAGATTATCGAGCAGGACAAGGAACTGCCGAGCGAAGAATCCATTAGCGTTATTCCGAAAAGCGCTCCGATCTGGAAAATTATCGGCTGGGCGATTCCTGTTGCCATTGTTGCAAGTATCATTGCGGTCGGTATTCATACCGGTGCCGAAAAGGCCGGCGAACTCAGCCTTCAGTGGGCGATGCTTACGGGCGGTGGTGCGATGCTTGGAACCATCATTGCTGGCGGACATCCGCTGACGGTCTTGGTTGCCTTGGTGGCGGCTCCGTTTACGGGACTTACTCCGCTTATTGGTGTCGGTTTCTTTACGGCGCTGACGCAGGTTTACATGAGACCTCCGCGAGTGTCTGAAATGGAAACGCTGACGGACGATATCTGGCAGGTGAGACGCTGGTGGAAAAACCGCGTGACCCGAGTCATCCTTTGTTTCCTTTGTCCGGGAATCCCTGCGATTATTGGAAAGATTCTTGCGATATTCAAAATTTACCAGGCGATGTAGTCGCTTGAATTTAGGATGGTCGCGAGAGTGCGGGCCAATGGGAAGGCTTCACTTATTTGCAGACCGAGCGGTCTTTGTGAGCGACAAAGCCCCAGGCGTTAAGCTGGGGCGGTCGCGAGAGCACGGGCCAATGGGTTTGCTTCACTTATTTGCAGACCGTGCGGTCTTATAGCTTACAAATCGAATATTGCCACAGTAATCCTTGTGGATTCCGGTAAATTCTAGCCACGGGTAGTTGTCGGCTTCGCTCTTCAGGACTTCTGCCTGTTCCGAGCCGATTTCCAGAAGAATCGAGGCCTTTGCGTTCAGCTTGCCTTCGGTCTGCTGCAGTAACTTGCGCACGAGCGTAAGTCCGTCGGGTCCGCCGTAGAGGGCGAGTGCCGGGTCGAACTTATCGACTTCGGGCTGGAGCTTTCCCTTTTCGCCATCGGGAATGTAGGGGAGGTTTGCGATGAGGCAGTCGATTTTTGGTAAGGTCGCTGTGCTTGCCGAAGCGCCGACAACATTTGCAATAACGTCGTCGGTGACAGCATCGAGCAAGTCGCCTTGTGCAAAGACCAAGGTCCCTGAGCTTGTCGAAGGGACTGATGAGCTTGTTGAAGCGGAACTGTCGCCGAGGGCGTTGGCTTCGGCGTTTTCGCGGGCGAGCGAAAGTGCATCTTCAGAGATGTCTGTCGCAAGCACTTTCGCACCGGCGATTTCTTTCGCGCAGGCGATAGAAATCGCGGCTGTTCCCGTGCCCACTTCCACGATGAACGGCGATTCGATCCCCTTGAGGCGTTCTTTTGCCATGTCGACAAGCATCTCTGTCTCGGGGCGCGGGATCAGCGCCCGCTTGTCGCATTTGATGATAAATCCGCGGAAACTCGTGTCGCCGATAATATGCTGCAGCGGTTCGCGGCTTGCGCGGCGTGCCACCATCTGGCGGAGAACATCGAGTTCCGCGTCGGTCAGCGGCTTTTCGAAGTTCAGGTAAATGTCCATGCGGGACTTCATCTGAAGCCCGTGGCTGATGATGTATTCGGCATCCAAGCGCGCGTCAGGAATACCCTTCTTTTCGAAGAAGACCTTGGTGCGGTTCAGAATTTCAAGTACAGTCATCTGCGGCATTATAGACATTCCTATCGTGCGTCATTGTGAGCCCCAGGTCCTTGAGCTTGCCGAAGGGAGGGGCGTGGCAATCCATTAAGCGTTGAACTTTCCGAGTTTTTCCTGGGCGTTAGCCATCTGGAGTCCGTTGATGATTTCATCGAGGTCGCCGGTGATGACTTTGTCTAGATTGTACAGCGTCAGGCCGATACGGTGGTCGGTCACGCGGTTTTGCGGGAAGTTGTAAGTGCGGATCTTGGCGCTACGGTCGCCGGTACCCACCAGGGCCTTGCGGCTTGCGGCTTCTTCCTGTTCCTTTTTCGCAATCACGGCGTCAAGAATCTTGGAACGAAGCATTTCCATGGCGTGCAAGCGGTTCTGCAGCTGGCTACGTTCGGTCTGGCAGC